>JAYUEZ010000448.1:0-9745 GCA_043738965.1 Gammaproteobacteria bacterium | reverse complement strand
AACGACTCGAGTGTCCCCAAGAGCGGCGACCGACCGCATTTGAATCACGCCTACGGCATTTACTTACCAATCGCCGCCTAGCGCTCAGGGTCCCGCTGGCCCTCACATTTACACGTTTACACGACTTCCGCCGTAAACCGAACACCGAGCGCACGTGCCACTTTCATTATTGTGTCGAAACGCGGTTTCGCGCCTGGAGCGAGTGCTTTGTAGAGACTCTCGCGCCCAAGGCCAGCGTCTTTGGCAATCTGCGCAATGCCACGTGCGCGCGCCACATCGCCGAGGGCGTGCAGCAGAAGGTCCGGGTCGTCGGTCTCAAGCACCGCAGTCATGTACTCTGCCACCGCAGCATCGTCGGTAAGATACCGCGCCGCGTCGAACGGAAGCAACTTGGTCGATGCCTTGGGTTTTCTCATGGTTCGAACTCCAGTTCCTTAACGATGCGTTGCGCGCGCCGGATGTCGCGCTTCTGTGAGAACTTATCGCCGCCCGCGAGCATGATGATCAATACCTTCCGGCGCTGCGTGAAATACAGGCGATAACCAGGCCCAAAATCGACACGCATTTCCGACACCTCGCCACCGACCGGTGCCCAATCACCCAAATTGCCCGCTTCCGCCTGACGGAGCCGCGCGGCGATCCGAACCTGTGCGCGTTGGTCAGCCAGGCCATCGAGCCAGTTCTGAAACTCGGCTGTTTGGCGCAGGACAACCATCGCGTGATAGTATCCTTATGGATACAGATATCAAGCGGGCTTTAGCCGTTCAAAAAGAAAGCCGCCTTGCGGCGGCTCTTGATCAATTTCCGAATTCGAACTCAGGCGCGGCGACGGTAACAGCCAAGCCCGCCGAGGGCCGAACCGAGCAACCAAACAGCAGCGGGAATCGGCACCGTGCTCGCTGTGATCCCGTTCGGACCGAAGTTGAGATGGAAGGTCTGACCGTTGCCAAAAGTCGGCAGAATGAAGTTCGCGAAACTACCGTCGAAGCTTCCGGCGTGCAGGAAATCGAAGACATCGTTCGGGCCTGGGGTGAAGCCGTTGATTAGGTCGATTTCGAGCGTGCCGCCGCGGGTGAGTTTGCCGGTGACATTGAGTACGTCGTACAAACTGCCGGGTGTATTCCCGCCAATTTCGATCACGAGCTTGCCGTCCGCGGCTTGCACCAAGTCGCCTTGAATAGTGAGCATGCCCGGGGATTCACCCGGGGCGATGATGCCATGGTTTTTGACTGTGCCATGCAACGTGCCGCCGTTGCCTTTCACGGTACCATCGGTGCCGATATAAATCGTCGTTGCTTGCGCGACACCGCCATTGCGGATCACGAGTTCGCCTGGGGCGCCAGATCCAGGGGGTAAAAGCACTGCCGCCAAAACATCCGGATTGGAGCCTACAACTAATAAGCTCCCGGCATTTAGCATGGAGTTCACCCCGTCGACTACGACTAACGAAGACGATCCCCCTAAACCGCCAACAAGAACGACAGACGAATTTGCGCCTTCAGCGATAATTTTGGCGGCATTCGTAACTGAAGCTTTGGCACCATCGGCGACCACGACGAGATTACCGAAAGTGCTCCCTTCAACAATCTTTCCTTTAATTCCAACGGCCGCTAAAACGTCCGTGCCGCCATGCACTCGCACTTCGGTTCCCGCACCGTCAGCCAGAAGTCGTGCATTCGGCCCAGCTGCGTTCAATCCGGAAGACTGTTCAACCGTGCCGTCAACATCAACGTGCGCGCCACTGTTCACGCTTAATGACCCTTGGTTGACATACCCTTGGTTGACATTAATACCGCGCAAACCTTGCGTATTCAGTTGTGTCCCTGCGCCACTGAGCACGACGTTATTATCGATAGTTCCACCGCTCAATATTATGCCCGCGAGGGTTGCAACATTACCTCCCGAAAGTTCCGCATGGCCAGCCGTCAACGGTGTGCCGGGACTGCCGACTTGCGCCACATTCCCGCTCCCCAGTGCGACATATCCCGTCGTCACCCACGGTGCGCCTAACGCCACCGGTTGTTCTTGTGGCGTGGCAAGTGAATCCTGGGAATAAAACGTGAGCGTATTAAACCCGGTGACGCCCGCAAAGGCGCCATCCAATACCGTCCAACTCTGGGATTCCTGCGCCACGCCCTGCCAATCAGTTGGGAGCAGCGGCGTAACGAAGTTGAAATGGGTCAAGAGATCGCCGGAATACAGCGACGTCGGATTTTGACCATTCAACAAGTAATGGCCGGTCCCGGTTACCTGTATCCGACCGTTGACTGAGCCAATATCGTTTGCCACAAACGAGTCGGTATAACTTTGATCGTGATTGATCGTGATGGTATGGGCCGAAGCCGTGTTCAAGCTCTGCGAAAGTGGCTGATTAAACAGAAACGCTGAGTTTAAGTTCCACTGGCCCGTCAGGTTGATCGATTGAAAGACGTTGCTGCCAAATAGTAGTTGGTCTTGCAGACCAAAAATCGATTGGCCTTGTGCGGTGTGTGTGCCTTGGAAGAAACCATAGACGCCGTTGGAGGCACTAAATTGTGACGCTGCACCGATGGTGTTAACGCCATTGAACACGCGGTCATCCGAGTTTCCGAGGAATGCATCGAAGGTGACGTGGCCGATAAGCGATGGGCTGGTGAGCCAGTGCAGGGTCGCGGCCGGTGCCGAACTTGCTAGAAATCCATTAGCAATAATTGCAGCCGCGAGGATGCGAAGTCGTCGTGAGCTGCGGGGGGGGGGGTGACTACCTGGTTCATCGTTCCTCCTTTTTGTTTATTAATTCTTGTCGGCTAAATGATCGCTTAGTCGCTTTCTAGCACTTGCGGCTATTCGCATCACTTGTTGCGATTGACCGCGGCGACGAACCGGCCGATTGGACGAAAGCTAGCGCGACCGGTTTGCGCTGTCTATCGCGGTTCCTCGACGAATTGTTAATTATTGTGCGCGCCCGCGACAAGCTTCGAAGATCGCTTTGCTTTCGTGGCGAATGTCGCCCCCACCAATGCACAAAATGGTATTGGCAATTTAGTCGGACTGGTTGATTCAGTTGTCGTGCGCTTGGGACCAATGAGCGAGCGCTGCGCAGAACGCGGTGAAATCCACGGTGCGCGTGTCCGCGAATTCAAATAAGCGCTCGAAATCGATGGCGCCATATTGATGCGCGAGCAGATTCCGCAAGCCCGCCGCTGCTCGCAGACGGGCGGCAAGTTCAGCATTCAAGACGCCGCGTTCGGCGAGCGCGGTGAATGCTTCGCCATAGGTTTTTGGCACGCCCCAGCCAGCGTCAGCCAGGACGTGAGACGCCAGCGCCACGCATTCTTGGATCGCCACAAATAAATTCAGCGCGATGACTTCACGGACCGTCCGATCGCTTTGGAACTCACTCAGCATGGCGGGCAACACGGCACCGATGCGCGCCACTGCATCGCGAATCATGGCGATCTTGGCCGCGAGCAGCACCGCATCAACCACGCGCAGCTGCCCTCAAGACGCCCTGTGCGCAGCGCGCTTCGAACGGCACAAAATCGAGATAGTCGAGAATTGCGCGCACTTGGCGGGCCACGAACTCGCCGTGATTGCGTTTCGCCAGCAATTGACCCTCGACGAAGATCCGGTAAGCCAGTGCAGGCGGTGCCTCATCCAATAGCACCAGATCGATTACGTGATCGCTGATGCGCTCCAAATCTGCGACCAGTTCGCCGAGATCCTGGAACGACAGATGAACACCGGGTTCCAACCCAATCGCGATATCCAGATCGCTCGTGGCGTGAGCCTCGCCACGAGCGCGCGAACCGAACCGCAGTGCATAGGCGATGCGCGGATCGTGTGCTAGCCTGGCAGAGAGCGCTCGCATGGCGAAAATGTAGCACAGCTCGGCGATTACCGTGCCTTGCACGAGGCTGCCACGCGTGACTAGCCGGTCATCTTCATGTTCCTGGCACTGGGGTAAAGCGTCCCTCAGTCTTTTAGATTATGGTTAGCCGCCGCCCGTTCAATCGAGTCAGCGAATGCACTCGATGTGAACACTGATGTTGAGCGCAAGCCAAGGCTTGTCCGCCGTCAGCGCGGAAACCATCGCCGCGATTTGGTCTGACTCGTGCATACGGTCACTGGTTTTCGCGACAAGTTCCGCGAGATTCACTGCGCTGATTTTGCAGGTCTTGGTCGCAAAGGCGTGATCGACTTTCTCCACCTGGCTCTTGACCCAGCCAGGCGAGTAGCGCGGAAGTATCGATCACCACTTCGGTCATTCGCGCGCTGCCTCAGCCCTACGTTCGACGATTGCAGATCTAAATCCGAAACCGGTCACCTAAGTTCGATGGCTGCCCCGGATTCGCTCGATTTCGATATGCTGTCGCGATGTCGTCGAATTGAACTCGCAATGAAAAATTTAGGGAACCGACAGCCATGACAATCATTGTGATGACGGGAGCAAGTTCTGGAATCGGCAAGGTCGCCGCCGAACGTCTGCTTGAGCGTGGCAATCGGCTTATTATTGGCGCGCGCGGTCCCGGCTCTCCGGAGGCCGCTAAAGTCCGGGCGCTTGACCTCAACAACCTCGATACAGTTCGTGCATTCGCGGCGACGTTCGACGCGACGCCGCTCGATGCCGTGGCGCTGAACGCAGGCTCACAACGTTATGATGTCGACGCGCGGACGGCGCAGGGGTTTGAGCAAACTTTTGGCGTTAACCACTTGGCGCACTACCTTCTCGCGCGATTGTTGCTGCCCCAGATTAAGAACGGCGGAACCTTGGTCTTCACTGTCAGCGGTACGCATGATCCCGCAGAGAAAACCGGTGTGCCGGCGCCTCGCCACGCAAACGCCGAATGGCTGGCCTATCCCGGGCGCGATCCGAATGCGGACAAGCGCGCAATGACCGCAGGGATGCGGGCTTATTCGTCGTCAAAGCTATGCAACGTGATGACGGCACGCAGCCTTGCCAAGCATCCGGAGGTGTTAGCTCGTGGTTTGCGCGTATTCGCCTATGATCCGGGCCTCACGCCAGGTACTGGCCTCGTACGCGCAACGCCCTTTCTCGTGCGCAAATTGGTGTGGCCACTGTTGCCATTGCTCCAACCATTCTCGGGAGCCATGAATAGCCTTGCTAACGCGGGTCGTGGTCTTGCTGATCTGATCGACGGGAACATCGGCGGCAATACCGGGATTTATTGTGCGCTTCGCAGGGCAAAACCCACCTGGCCTCTGCCTTCCACCATCGCCCAGGACGATGACGCTTGCGCGAGTCTCTGGCGAGATAGCGCGGCAATGGTGGGGCTGCCAATCTAAAGGAACTGAGATGAATCGCTGGCGAGTCTGGGCGTCCGTGCTTGTGTTGGGTTTCGCGTTGACTGGCGCCCGCGTGGCGGCTGAGTTGGCGCGCTTGGTGACTGTGCCAGCGATCGATATCGATCGCTACGCGGGAGTTTGGTACGAAATCGCCCGCTATCCCAATTGGTTTGAGCGCCAGTGCATTGACGCTGTCACGGCAACCTATCAACGGCTACCGGATGGCAATATCTCGGTAGTAAACGCCTGCCGAACAAAGGATGGCTCGCGTGACGAAGCGCGCGGCGTCGCGCGGCCTGCCACTGCGAATGATTTCACGCGGCTAAAAGTACGCTTCGTTCCAGCGTTTCTCGCCTTTCTACCTTTCGTGTGGGGTGATTACTGGGTGATCGACCTTGCGGCGGATTACGACTACGCCATGATCGGCGAGCCTTCACGCGAATACTTGTGGATTCTTGCGCGCTCTCCGCGGATGGACGAAGGCCTGTTGCAGCGTTTGCTCAAGCGCGCCGCGGCCCAAGGTTACGATCCCGCACGTGTGATCCGCACGGCTCAGTCAGTTTTCTGAGGCGGTCGGAATTCACGATCAGCGGCGTTAAAATATTCTAAAAAGGGGTGGTTACCTTTCCTCCCTTCTGGAGACGCAATGAGCACCGAGCCGTTTAAGCGTGACTACCGCCTCGATTACGACCTGGGTGATCCCGAGCTCAACGCGCGCTGGGATGATCTTGTCGCTGACTTGCACAACGGCTGCCCCGTGGCGCGCAGCGAGGTGGGCGAGGGATACTGGGTGGTTAACCGCTACGAAGACGTCACACGCTGCGCGAAGGAATGGCCCACGTTCTCGGCCGCTGAGGGTTTCATGATTAACCGACCCGCCGGACTGCCGTACTTCGCGCCCGGCGAATGCGATCCGCCGTTGCACGATAAGTTGCGCGCCGCGTTGGGGCCGTACTTTCGTCCGAAAGTGGTCGCGCGGTTGGAGCAGACCATCCGCAAGCATGCCAACGCGCTCATCGATGCCTTCATCGCCGACGGCAACGCCGAAATCGTTAGCCGCTTTGCGAACCCGCTACCCCAAGTCGTCTTCGCGGTCGAGGTTGCGGGCATGGATCCCGCGGACATGCCGTTTCTGTTGGAGGTCTTCAGCCTTTCTGGACCGATGGAGGCGCGCGCGATCAACTTCGGTCGCGGTATGGCGAAAGTCGAGGAGTACCTGCGTCGACGCAGCGAAGAGGGGCCGCGCGAGGACATTGTCGACGCGCTGCTGGCCTTCGAGCACGCGGGCTATGGTTGGAGGGACAAGGTAGGGACGCTGTGTCAGTTGATCATCGGCGGCATCGGCACCACGGGTTACGCCTTCTCCGGTGGACTGTATTACCTTGCCACGCATCCGGAAGACCGTCGGTTGCTGGTCGAGGATCCGGCGCGGATCCCGCGCGCCATCGACGAGTTTCTACGGATGTTCATGGGCGCGCCGAACATGGCCCGCCGCGTTAAATTCGAGGTCGAGCTGGGCGGCACGCGCATGGCGCCAGGCGACCGAGTGCTGCTCTCGTTCGGCGCGGCCAGTCGCGATCCCGCCGTCTGCGAGCGACCGAACGAAATCGATCTCACGCGCTCGCCCAATCGGCACCTCGCCTTCGGCGCCGGCAACCACAGTTGCATTGGTGCGTCGCTAGCACGCTTGGTTCTGCAATTCGGCTATGAGGAATTTCTGACTCGGATCCCGAACTTCACGGTGCCCGACGGATTCGTGCCCGCCTATGAAACGGGAAATACCCGGCATATGGTGCAGCTGCCCCTGCGCTTCGCGCCGGGGGCGGCTTCGAGATCCTCAAGCAACTGACCGTCGATATCGACCTACACAAAGCGCACGAGAGGCCTCAATGCACGCACAAAGGATTCGTTAAATGCACAACATAAAGATTCCGAAATTCGCGACCGAGCGAGGCGCGCTGATGGGACTAAATAAGCCCATCGACCCCGCGAAGACGGCGGTGATCGCCATCGACTTTCAACGCTTCTTCATCGACGAAGGGCAACCCATGGGCAATGGGCACGCCCGCGACATCCTCGACAAGGCGAATCGGATAAACGCTGCGGTTCGCCATGCTGGCGGGCTCATGGTCTTCACTCAACATTCCGTCGGGCCAGTACCCGCGCTGACGTCGAATGGAGAACCCGTCGTGGAAACTCCGCCCAAGGTGACAGGCCACACATTGCTTCCCGGCAGCGTTTCATACGACATTCATCCTGAAATTGTGCAATCCACCGGAGACCTTACCGTCGTTAAGTATCGGTCGAGTCCGCTACATCCGCGATCAGCAACTCACTTGGATGAAATCCTTCGCAGACACGGCATTGAGTCTCTCATCATCACGGGCTTGGTCACGAACGGGTGCTGCGACTGTACCGCGCGGGACGCGTTTCAACACGGCTACAACGTTGTTTTCGCCGCCGACGCAACCGCGGCAATGACCGACGAAGAACATAACGGCGCGCTGCTCAGCCTCGCGATTTACTATGCACAGGTGATGAGTACCGAGGCGATTGTGGCGGCCTTGGTTTCGTAAACCGTTACAAAGTCAGCTTATGCGGCCCACTGTAAATGCAGATTTTTCATGGTGCGCAATTGTCCGCTCTCGTAAGCAGGTTGCGTGCCGGGCTTAAGCTCGAACTGTGGGATTCGCTTTAAAAATTCTTCGACGGCGACGCGTATTTCCAGCCGCGCTAAATGTTCGCCGATGCAGCGATGTGGACCAACGCCGAACGCGGTGTGCACGACTTCGTCGCGCGTTATGTCGAACTTCTGGGGATTCGTGCACGCGTCCGGATCGCGCGACGCTGCCGCGTAATTCAACGCAATACGCGCGCCGGCCTTGAACGCAACGCCGGCGACCTTCACATCGTTACGCACCGTGCGGCCGACCGCGACCACGGGCGCGTAGAGTCGAACGGTCTCCTCTACCGCGGTGTGCATTTGTTCGGGATGCTTCAATAAGGCGTGACGCACCTCGGGTTGGGAGGCGAGGACATAAATCGCACCCGACATGGCGTGGGTGGTGGTCGCGAGACCACCAAAAACAACATCTAATGCGACGTGGACCTTATCGTGCCACGAACACGGCGAACCCTCTTTTTCAACGCCGTCGAGAATCACATCCACTAAGTCGCCGCGTGCGCCTTGCTTGCTGCGACTCTCAAGAAATCGCTGGAGATAGGCATAGACGCGTCCGAATGCTGGCGTGCGATCGGGCAGCGAGCCAAACGAGTAGATGTCGATGTCATTGAAGAGCTCAGGAAGATCCTCAACCGGCACCGGGAGAATATGTTTGAATAAAATCAGGCCCGGCAGTTGGGCCGCAAAATCCGCCACGAATTCGCAATTTCCCCGGCCCGCGAAACGCTCGATTAGATCCGCGGCGTAACCGCGCGCATTGTCCTCAAGATTGGTTAGCGCTTCTGCAGTGAAAAATGGGTTCAATACGCGACGCCACGCGGTGTGATAAGGCGGGTCGAGATCTTCCGGCAATATCTTGATGTTGTCGGCCGGTGGATTCAGCATCCAGCCATCACTACTGCTGAAAGTCCGCCAATTCTGGCCGCAGCGTCGCACATCCTTATAGCGATTGAACACATGATAGCCAGCGCCTAGTTCGCTATGCGCCACCGGGCAGCGCGTTACCAGGTTGTCGAGGACCTTCTCGAAATTTTCGGCGAAAGCGGGATCGGCTATATCGAAAGCTTGGTGCAGGCGGTCGAAAGGATCGGGGTCTTGCATCATTCACCAGCGCAGGTTGGGTATGTACAAACGGATGCAGTACCGTGACACGATACCGTGCTCATAGTGGACATCCGCGCTTGGCAATTCAAGCGCAACAAATCGCACAGCGGAGGTACTTAAGGTGAACGATAGGTGGACTCATCATCAGCGAACCATCAACGGGTTTCGGATGCATTATGTAATCGCCGGAGCGGGCTACCCGCTGGTTCTGCTTCATGGCTGGCCGCAGAGCTGGTACGAATGGCGGAAGATCATCCCCGCGTTGGCTGAGCATTACACCGTCATCGCGCCCGATCTGCGCGGACTCGGTGATTCCGAGAAGCCGATGAACGGCTACGACAAGCGCACATTGGCCACCGACGTCCGCGAACTCGTGACCCAGCTTGGCTATGACAAGGTCGCGGTGGTGGGTCACGACTGGGGCGGCGCGATCGCTTTCTATTTCGCCTACGACAATCGCGACCTCGTGGAGCGGCTGTTCATCCTCGACATGATCCCTGGGTTGATCCGGACCGGCGACGCTTTCCCGCTCGCGTTGGCGCTCAAGATTAATCATGTGTTCTTCCACGGCGGTAACCCAGACTGGGCGACGATGCTCGTCAGCCAGAATATCGACGGCTACCTGCGCCGCTTCCTGACCACGCTCGATTTCAACTACAGCCCGGCCGTGTT
>JAYUEZ010000447.1:0-9757 GCA_043738965.1 Gammaproteobacteria bacterium | reverse complement strand
CGCCCAGTGGTACCGCAGCAAGCACGAACTCGGTGTTATCCGCCCCGTGGCGTTTCAGCCATAGTGGCCGACCGAAGCCGACTGAGAAGCGTAGAATTTTTACCCCAAGCTTGTGTGCTACCCAATAATGACCGAACTCGTGGAAGGTCACGAGGATCCCGAGCGCCAAGATAAAAGCGATAACGGTCTGCAGGATTTCGATCATGCGATTACGCGCTGCATCGCGCGCCGGGCAAAGTGTCGTGCGCGTCGATCATCCTCTAACACAACCTCGAGATCCCGCGCGGGCCGCGACGCGACTTGTTGCAACGTTTCTTCGACCACTGCCGCGATTTGCGGAAAGCGAATTTGTTCCATTAAGAACGCGGCGACCGCTTCTTCGTTCGCCGCGTTCAAAATGGCGGCTGCCGTGCCACCCGACTTTAGCGCCTCGCGCGCGAGCCGCAGGCTCGGGAAGCGCCGCGGATCGGGTTCCTCGAATTCAAGTTTTCGTATGTCGAATAAATTCAAACTCGATACCCCAGATTCAATCCGCCGTGGCCACGCCAGCGCATGCGCAATTGGCGTACGCATATCGGGATTTCCCATCTGTGCGAGCACCGAGCCGTCAAGATACTCCACCATGGAATGAATCACGCTTTGCGGATGAACAACGACTTCAATGTGGTCCTGCGTAGTCCCGAACAACCAGCACGCCTCGATGATCTCCAGCCCCTTATTCATCATCGTCGCGGAGTCAACCGAGATTTTCCGTCCCATGACCCATTTCGGATGAGCGCAGGCCTGATCGGGTGTGACTGTATGCAAGTCAGCAAGTTCACGGGTGCGGAAGGGGCCACCCGAAGCTGTCAGCAAAATACGTTTGACGCCAACCGTGTCTAAGCCCGCGCCAAAGTCGGGGGGCATGCATTGGAAGATCGCATTGTGTTCGCTGTCGATCGGGAGCAATTCGGCGCCGTGTGCTTTTACGGTATCCATGAATAGCTGACCCGACATCACCAGCGATTCTTTATTCGCGAGCATGACGCGCTTGCCGCCGCGGGCCGCCGCCAGATTCGCTTGCAGACCGGCCGCGCCAACGATTCCGGCCATCACATACTGGGTCTCGGCCGCGCCGGCGACTTCGACTAAACCCGCTTCACCAGATAAGACTTCGGTCGTGATCCCTTCGGCGGCCAAGGCCGTGCGCAAGCGCGTCGCGGCACTCGCGTCCACCATCACCGCACGCGCCGGCCGCCACGTGCGACATTGCGCGAGTAGCGCGTCGACATTTTGATTGGCGGTTAAGGCCGTGACCTTAAACCGATCCGGTTGGCGCGCAATGACATCGAGCGTGTTAACACCGATCGTGCCGGTCGATCCGAGTATCGCGATTCCAATCACTACCATCGCACCATTGTTACGATCGCTGTTGCGTAAATCGGCGTGGCGGCGAGTAAGGCATCAATGCGGTCGAGCACACCACCATGCCCCGGCAATAGGTTGCCGCTGTCCTTAAAGCCTCCACGCCGCTTGATCAAACTTTCAAAAAGATCGCCGACGATCGACGCCGCGACGACCACCATCGCGAAGAGCGCGACGCCAATTACCGCGCGCCATGTTCCGGTGCCCTGCGCGACAGCCACGCCGCCCCCGATGACCGGCGCCGCCGCGAGAGCCGCCGCGACTCCTTCCCACGTTTTGCCAGGACTCACCCGGTCGGCGAGGCGGCGGCGACCCCATTTCCGTCCCGCGAAAAACGCCGCCGAGTCGGCGCCCCACACCAGCACCAGCCCACCGAGCACGAGGATCCGACTGGTCTCTTGCAGCCAAACAATGGCACAGAACGCCGGCAGCAGCACGAGCCATCCTAGCATGGCCATGATCCAGGGTCGGCCCTGCGGCAGCAGATCACGGCCACGTTGCGCCATGACGACGACGCCGGCCGCGCATATCCACCAACCACTCGCGACGGCCATCGTTATGAGCCGCATCGTCGGACTGGTAACGCCTGCGATCAAACTCAGCGCGGCAACCACTGTCACTGCCGCGTAGAGATAACGCCACGCGCCGTGGCTGCCATTCAAGCTGGCCCACTCCCATGCCGCGACCGCCAAAAAGAGTAGGCACAGCACGCGCAGATACACCGGTGGCGCCCACCCCATGAGGCCAACGACGAGCGGGATCAACACCGCCGCCGTGACCAGTCGGGCAGTGAGCGTCGAATTCAAACGCAAATGATGACCGACGGAAATGTGTGATGCGCGCAGACGTTGCTTTAGCCGACGCGGGTGGCCGACGCGGAGGCAGTTTCGATTTGCTCTCCGGTCATTCCAAACCGACGCTGGCGACGCGCGTAGCTCGCTAACGCTTCTTCGTACTGCGCGCGATCGAAATCCGGCCACAAGCAATTAGTGAAATAAAGTTCGGTGTAGGCCAACTGCCACAGCAAAAAATTGCTGATGCGTTGCTCTCCACCCGAACGAATAAAAAGATCTGGCTCCGGGACATCATGCAGCATTAAATGATTGCCGAGCATCTCGACCGTGATCTCCGCCGGCTGCAAGCGCCCGGCGGCGACTTGCTCGGCAAGTCGGCGGCTCGCCTCAGTGACGTCCGAGCGGCCGCCATAATTCGCGGCGATGATGAGCGTGAGTGCCTGATTTCCAGCGGTGAGCGCTTCGGCGGCGGTGATGCTCCTACACAACTTCGCCGGGAATGCGGTGCGATCGCCGACGACCCGCAGGCACACGCCATTCTGGTGTAGGCGCTCGGCCTCTTGCTCCAACGCCATCACGAACAAATCCATGAGGAGTCGTACTTCGACCGGCGGACGCCGCCAATTTTCGCTGCTAAAGGCGAACAGGGTCAGCACTTCGATGCCGAGCTCGGCCGAGTGCTTGACTATGGCGCGGACATTTTCGACTCCGGCCCGATGGCCCGCGATCCGCGGCAGGTTGCGTTTGCTCGCCCACCGCCCATTCCCATCCATGATGATCGCCACATGTCGCGGTAGATCACTGGTCATCTGGAACTCCCGAAACTGTTTACACCGCGAGTATTTCGTGTTCTTTGGCGACGACTAATTCGTCGACCTTCTTAACGTGCGCGTCAGTGAGTTTCTGCACATCGTCTTCGCCCTTGCGTTCTTGGTCTTCGGCAATTTCTTTTTCTTTTAGGAGTTCCTTAAGATCGCTCATCGCATCACGCCGAATGTTACGCACCGCAACCTTGGCCTGTTCCGCTTCAGCCTTGACCACCTTCACCAACTCGCGGCGGCGTTCCTCCGTCAGTGGTGGAATCGGAATGCGAATGACGGTGCCCGCCGTATTGGGATTGAGGCCTAAGTCAGATTCCATGATCGCGCGCTCAATCGCGTTGACCATGGTCTTATCCCATGCCGTAACCGTTAAGGTGCGTGAATCTTCAATTGCCACGTTCGCGGCGCGACCGATGGGAGTGCTGGTGCCGTAATAATCGACCGCAATGTGATCGAGAAGGCTTGGATGCGCGCGCCCTGTTCGGATTTTGGCCAACTCTAATTTGAACGTGTCCAACGTCTTTTGCATGCGAGCCTGGGCGTCTTTAAGAATATCTTGCAACATGGTGTTAGCCCGCCGTTACTAAAGTCCCCACATTTTCACCCAACGCCGCCCGCACAAAAGCACCGGGCTGATTCATATTCACCACGCGGAGCGGCATCCGATTATCTCGACATAGCACCACCGCGGTGGCGTCCATGACCGCGAGCTTCCGTGTCAGCACTTCATCGTAGTCTAAAACGTCGAAGCGCTGGGCGTCGGGAAACTTGGTTGGGTCTGCTGAATACACCCCATCGACCTTGGTGGCTTTTATCATCAGATCAGCATTGATCTCGATGGCGCGCAGACTGGCCGCGGAATCGGTGGTGAAGAAAGGATTGCCAATACCCGCGGCGAGGATGACCACGCGGTTCTTTTCCAAATGACGGATCGCGCGCCGGCGGATATAGTCCTCGCACACTTCGTTGATTTTGATCGCGGACATGACGCGCGCGTACATTCCTCGTCGCTCGAGCGCATCCTGAATCGCGAGCGCATTAATAACGGTTGCCAGCATGCCCATTTGATCAGCCGAAACCCGATCCATACCCTTCGCCGCAAGGCCGGCGCCACGAAAGATGTTGCCGCCGCCAACGACGATGGCTACTTGCACACCGGTGCTCGCGAGCTCGTCGATTTCCGCCGCAATCCGGTCAAGCACGACCGGATCGACGCCATACTCCTCTTGCCCCAACAGGGCTTCGCCGCTGAGCTTGATCAGCACACGGCGATAGTGCGGAGTTAGCGCAGTGGCGCCGCTCATTGAGATTAGTCCGCGGCTCGCGCTTGAGCTTTGACTTCTTCGGCGAAGTCGACGGTTTTCTTTTCGATTCCTTCGCCAACTTCGTAGCGCACGAAACCCGTCGCGCGCGCTTTCCGTGCGGTCAACAGCTTACCGACGGAGGTATCCGGATCTTTGACGAAGGGTTGACCCAGAAGACTTATCTCGCCAACAAATTTTCTTAACTGGCCGGTGATCATTTTCTCGATAATTTCAGGAGATTTGCCGCTAGTCGCGGCCTGGGCCACGCGGATTTCCCGTTCTTTAGCCAATAACTCCGCCGGTACTTCGGCGTCCGTGATACACATTGGATTACTCGCGGCGACGTGCATGGCGATTTCTTTCGCGAGTTCGGCGTCGCCACCTTCTAATGTCACCAACACCCCAATTCGCTTACCGTGCCGGTACGCGCCGATTACGCCGCCGCCTGCTAGCCGCACATCGAAGCGTCGAATCGAAATGTTCTCACCAATCTTCAAGATCAATTGCTGCCGCGCCGATTCAACGGATTCGTTCGCGCCGGCGAGCGGTAACGCCACCAAGGCCGCGACATCGGCCGGCCGCGCGTCCAACACCGTTTTGGCCACCGCCGTCGCGAACTGCGTGAAATTTTCATCGTTCGCGGCGAAGTCGGTTTCACTATTGATTTCGATCACACAAGCGAAGCCCGCACTCTCCGCGACCACGACCGCGCCCTCGGCGGCGATGCGCCCCGCCTTCTTCGCAGCCTTCGCCGCGCCTGATTTTCGCAGGTACTCCAACCCTGCCTCAAGATCGCCATTGGTGGCGACCAAAGCATTTTTGCATTCCATCATTCCGGCGCCTGAACGCTCCCGGAGTTCCTTTACCGCCGCCGCACTGATCTGCATCGCTTGTTTCCTTAGTCTCAGGTCGTGGCGCTTACTCGCTCGCCGGCGCGTCGGCCGGGGCATCGTCCGTACGGGGCGTCGCCGCGCGGCGCATGGGCGCTTTCTTTCGGGCTGGCGCCTTCTTCTTCGCCCGGCGGTTCGCGTCATCATGCGCGCCCGGAGCGCCGCGTTCGTCGTTGGCGGCGTGGCGCAACATCGGCTCGCCATGTTCGTCGAGCTCGACAAAATCATCCTGACCACCCTGGTTGGCGGACATGGTCATGCGCGCATCCATTACCGCGTCGGCCGCGCTTCGCGCATATAAATTAATCGCGCTGATCGCGTCGTCGTTGCCGGGGATTACATAGTCGACGTGATCGGGTTTGCAGTTAGTATCCACCACCGCGATCACCGGAATTCTTAATTTAGTCGCTTCGGCAATGGCGATTTTTTCAAAACCGACATCGATGATGAACAGCGCGTCGGGCAGGCGTTCCATGTCTTTAATTCCCGCCAAGCTTTGATGCAGCTTGTCGTGTTCGCGCCGCAACTGTAGGGCCTCGCGCTTTGAAATGCGTTCGAACCCGCCGCCATTCAAACGCTCTTCGAGCTCCTTTAGCCGCTTGATCGATTGTTTGACGGTTTTAAAGTTCGTGAGCATGCCGCCCAACCACCGGCGATTGACGAAAGGCATGCCACAACGTGTGGCTTCGCGCTGGATGGCTTCTTGCGCCGAACGTTTAGTGCCGATGAATAGGATCTTGCCGCGCCGGCTCGCCATGCGACCGACAAAGCTCATGGCGTCATTAAATAGAGGGACGGTTTTTTCGAGATTGATGATGTGGATCTTGTTGCGCTCGCCGAAGATGTACGGCGCCATCTTGGGATGCCAGTAGCGGGTCTGATGCCCGAAATGCACGCCAGCCTCTAACATCTGGCGCATGCTTACGTCAGCCATGTAATACTCCTGGTTGGGTTTTGCCTCCACGCGCCCCGTCCGCCAATTCGAGCCGTGACTCGAACACCCAGGCGGCCAGTTGCGGCGCGTGTGTGGGATTAAAGAAACAATTGAGCTTGCGTTCGTTGCTCAGCGAGCGCGCGCTTTATAACATAGAAGCTTTGCAGCAACAACGAGTTGGGTTCATCACACTAATGCCCGTTACGATAAAAAACTCGCACGAAATCGACGCGATGCGCGTTGCCGGCCGCCTCGCCGCGGAGGTATTGGAAATAGTCGCGCCCCACGTTCAGCCCGGGGTCACCACCGACGATCTCGACCGCGTTTGCCACGACTATATCGTCGCCCAGCAACAAGCCATCCCAGCGCCGCTTAATTATCACGGATTCCCCAAATCTATCTGCACTTCAATCAACCACGTGGTCTGTCATGGCATCCCGAGCGATAAGCGGCTTAAGGAAGGCGATGTCGTTAATATCGATATCACCGTCATTAAAGACGGCTTCCACGGCGATACAAGCAAGATGTTCTACGTGGGGACGCCGTCAATTAAAGCCCAACGCTTGGTCGAAACAGCGTACGCCTGTCTCAAACTGGGGATTGAAATGGTGCGCCCGGGCGCCCGCCTGGGCGATATCGGCGCGGCGATTCAACGCTATGCCGAGGCACGAAATTTCTCCGTCGTGCGCGAATACTGCGGTCATGGAATTGGTCGCGAGTTCCATGAAGAACCGCAAGTACTGCACTATGGCGTGCCGGGCACGGGATTCGTGCTCGAACCCGGCATGACGTTCACCATTGAACCGATGATTAACGCGGGCAAACGCCACGTGCGGCTACTCCCCGACGGTTGGACGGTGGTGACCAAGGATCACAGCTTGTCCGCGCAATGGGAACATACCGTGCTAGTCACCGAACGCAGTTTCCAAGTGCTCACCGTGCGCCCCGATGAACACTTCATCGAGCCCTAAAGCACTGCCGAACGCGATTGGCGCCCTGGTCGTGTGCGGCCAGGTTGCTATCGATAAATCGGCCTTGGCCGCCGCCCTCACGCATCCGGCCGGCGATCTGCCCGCGGCGAGCGGTGTGCGCGTGGTCATTCAGCAATTCGATGCGGCGCTGAAAACCGCATTCTTTGCTGGCTTGGAGGCGACCGCCGTGGTCATCGCGCGCGCGCTGGCGGTCGATGTGATCGTGTGTGCGGTATGGCGAGTGTTTGCTTTAGACCGTTCGGATCACACTCTGTTGGCGGTGGGTGGTTATGGTCGCGGTGAACTTCATCCCCATTCGGACATTGATATTTGCGTGTTGATCACGGACGCGTTAACCGCGGACGAGCAACGCCAGATCGAAGGATTCGTGACTTTCCTGTGGGACATTGGTCTCGAAGTAGGGCACAGCGTGCGCACACTGGACGAGACACACGCCGCGGCGGCGACCGATATCACGATCATGACCAACTTGCTCGAGGCGCGTTTACTGATCGGCGCCGACGCGGTGTTCGCCGCCGTCAAATCCACTATTGGCCCTGAACAAATGTGGAATGCGCAAGCGTTTTTCATCGCCAAACACACCGAGCAAGACCAGCGACATGCGCGCTTCAACGATGCGTTTCAACAGCTCGAACCGAACATCAAGGAAAGCCCTGGCGGCTTACGCGATATTCAAATCATCGCGTGGGTTGCGAATCGCCATTTCAATTCAACCGGGCTCGATAGTTTAGTTGGCCACGGCTTTTTAACCGCCGACGAATTCGCCGCGCTCGAGCGCGGGCGCAATCACCTGTGGCGGATCCGCTGCGCTCTGCATTTTCTCGCTGGGCGCCGCGAAGACCGTCTGCTATTCGATCATCAAAAGCGCGTCGCCGAACTATTTGGCTACACCGATGCCGCGCACAATCGCGCGGTCGAGAATTTCATGAAGGATTTCTATCGGACCGTCCGCGAATTGGCGCGGCTGAACGAAATTCTGCTCGGCCTATTGCAGGAGGCGATCCTACAACAGGATCGCGAAGTACGCGCGTCACCGCTCAATCGCCGCTTCCAAGTGCGCGGTAATTACATCGAGGCAACCAGCGAATCAGTCTTCGCCCGCACGCCACCGGCGCTGCTCGAAATATTTTTATTGATGCAAAAAAATCCGACCATCAAGGGCGTGCGCGCCAGCACGATTCGCTTGATACGCGAGCATCTACATTTAATCGACGGCAAGTTTCGCCTGGATATTCGTGCGCGCAGTTTGTTCATGGAGATCATCAAGGAACCGCGCCGTATTGGCCACGAACTGCAGCGAATGCATCGATACGGGGTACTCTGCGCATACTTGCCGCCGTTTGCACGGGTCGAGAGTTTGATGCAATTCGATCTTTTCCACGTCTATACGGTCGACGAACATTTGCTATTCGTGGTGCAACAAATGCGCCGCTTTTCCTATCCATTGACGCTCGAAGAGCAGACGCCACTCATTCGACAAGTGATCGAACGCATACCAAAACTCGAACTGCTGTACCTTTCGGGGCTGTTCCACGATGTGGGCAAAGGCCAAGGTCGCGATCACTCGGAAACCGGGGCTGAAGCCGCGACGGAATTTTGCCAGACCCATGGTTTAAGTCTCTACGACACGAACCTCGTGACGTGGCTGGTGCGCAATCATTTAATCATGTCGAATGTGGCGCAGCGCCAGGATATCCATGATCCGGAAGTAATCACCGCGTTCGCGACCACCCTCGGCGACCAGATCCGACTCGATTACTTGTACCTACTAACGGTCGCTGACATTCGTGGTACCAATCCGAAGTTATGGACCAGCTGGAAAGATTCATTACTCGCCGAACTGTATCTCACCACGCTACGCCACATGCGCGGTGGCGCCGAGACGCCGAACGACAAAATTGAGCGGATCCTCGAGATCAAAACCGAAGCGCGTAACCACATCGAATCCGCACGCTGCCCCGAAGATGCCGTGGCCTTACTGTGGAACACACTCAGCGACGAGTATTTCCTGCGCCATCGGCCGATGGAAATCGCGTGGCATACCGAAACCATTCTCGAAGCCAACGACGACGAGTTGCCAGTTGTCGCGGTGCGTAATTTTGCGAGTCGTGGCAGTACCGAAATCTTCATTTATGCCGCCGATACGGACCATCTTTTCGCGATTTCGACCGCGACTTTGGATCGTCTGCGCTTGGACGTGCAAGATGCCCGTATCATTACATCGGCGGCCGGCTACACCCTCGACACCTACAATGTGCTAGACGCCGAAAGCCGCCGTCCAGTCGACGAGCCGCTGCGCATTCAAGAAATTCTAACGCGGCTGCGTACCTCGCTACGCGCCCGGGAAATTCCCGCCGCCCGCGCGCCGTATGCAGCACACCGCCGGCTGCAACATTTCAAATTTCCGGCATCGGTTGAATTCGCCCTGGATCCCGCGCATAACCGCACCGTCATGGAAGTCATCGCGACCGACCGACCGGGATTTCTGTCGGTGGTCGGGCGCGCCATGCAAAATTGTGGCGTGCGGTTGCATGACGCGCGGATCGCTACCATCGGTGAGCGCGCCGAGGATTATTTCTACGTGACCGATTCGCTCGATCAACCCGTGACCGATCCGG
>JAYUEZ010000446.1:0-3706 GCA_043738965.1 Gammaproteobacteria bacterium | reverse complement strand
TATCCGATCTCGGGTACGTTTAGTGTCGTCGACGTGACGCTGCATCCGGCGCGCTTCAAGCTCGACCTCGCGGTGCCCGCGGAACAAGGTGGCGCCCGCAAGATCTGAGTCGCAAGTCCGCGTCGTTGACGCGTCGAACGGCGCGGTGCAACGCACCTAACCATCCTGATTTCGCTATCACCCTATGTTGTCGTTTAGAGACGTAAGCCTTCTGCGCGGGGGCCGGATGCTATGCACTGGTCTGACATTCACCATCCATGCCGGACAGAAAGTCGGCATCACGGGCGCGAATGGCGTCGGCAAATCGAGCTTGTTCGCGCTGGTGCGTGGAGAACTCGCGCCCGAGGGCGGCGCGATCGAACTCCCCACGGGCTTAACGCTTGCTCACGTGGCGCAAGAAACGCCGCCGGATACACGGCCGGCGCTTGAATATGCGCTCGACGGCGATCAAGAACTCCGCGAAATCGAAGCCGCCATAGTTGCCGCGGAAGAAGCTGACGACGGCGTGCGCTTAGGCGAATTACACGCCCACCTCGGTGTCATCGATGGCTATGCCGCGCGCGCCCGCGCGGCGCGGCTGCTCCACGGGCTTGGCTTCACTCCTGGCGAGGAGCTCCAGCCCGTCGCCACGTTTTCGGGTGGCTGGCGCATGCGGCTCAATCTCTCGCGCGCGCTAATCTGTCGCTCTGACTTGCTGTTGCTCGATGAGCCAACGAACCATCTCGATCTCGATGCGGTGATCTGGCTCGAAGAATGGCTGTTGAGCTACCAAGGCACGCTGTTATTAATCTCGCATGATCGCGATTTTCTCGATCGTGTGGTCGGCGTCATCGCGCATATGGAGCGCGGTGGAATCAAACTCTACACCGGCAATTACAGCGAATTCGAGCTTGCGCGCGCTGAACAACTCGCGGGTCAGCAAGCGGCCTACGAAAAACAGCAGCGCGAAGTCTCGCACATGCGTTCGTTCGTCGATCGCTTTCGATACAAAGCCAGTAAAGCACGCCAGGCGCAGAGCCGCTTGAAGGCGCTTGAACGCCTGGAGCTCATCGCGCCGGCGCACGTCGATTCGCCGTTTACGTTTGCTTTTCGCGAACCGCAGAAACTGCCGCGGCCGTTGCTCGCGATCGACGACGCCAGTGCGGGTTATGATTCGCGACCGGTATTAAATGGTGTAAAACTCGCGATCATGCCAGGCGATCGATTGGCCTTGCTCGGCGCGAACGGCGCTGGCAAATCGACCCTGATCAAATTAATGGCCGACGAGCTAGCGCCCTGCGCCGGCCAAATCCAACGCGCAAAAGACTTAAAGATCGGCTATTTCGCGCAGCATCAACTTGAGCAATTGCGCGGCGACGAAACGCCGCTGGCGCATTTGCAGCGCGCCGATGGCAAGGCGCGCGACCAGGATCTGCGGAGCTTCCTTGGCAGTTTTAATTTTCACGGCGAGATGGTGGCGCGCCCGGTGGGTTCGTTCTCGGGTGGCGAACAAGCACGCTTGGTCTTGGCGTTCCTGATGTATACACGACCGAATCTGTTGCTGCTCGATGAGCCGACCAATCACCTTGATCTCGACATGCGGCACGCGTTGACGGTGGCCCTGCAGGAATTCACCGGCGCCTTGGTGGTCGTTTCGCACGACCGTCATTTGCTGCGAACCACTTCAGATACGCTACTGCTGGTTCACGATGGATTGGTGGAACCGTGGACCGGTGATCTCGATGACTACGCGCGGTGGCTAGCGGGTGGCCGCCGTGAATTGAATGCGAAAAATGCCAGCGAGCGCGAAGCCGTGGTGGTGATCGACAGGGCGCCGCGTACAACCGACCGCGAGCGACGCCAACTCGCGAGTCAGGCTCGAGAGCGGATTAGACCGCTCCGCGAGGCGGTGCGGCGCGCGGAAACGCAACTGGAACGCGCGCATACCGAACAGACCGCCCTAGTGGCACGGCTCGCTGCCCCCAATCTCTATACGCCGGAGGAACGAATAACGTTGCGCGATCTGTTAGCCGACAAGGCGCGCCTCGATCGCCGCGTGGTCGATTTCGAAGCCGAGTGGCTCGTGCAGAGCACGGCGCTGGAAGAGGCCGAGCGCGCGATGAACGAAGCACGCGCCGAGCGCTGATTGGCCCGGTGATCCACTAGTCCTCGCCCATACGAGCCAAGGCCGCCAACGGCACCAATCCAATCTCGCCGCCGAAGAGTTGCTCGCCCTGCCCTGTAAAACCCATGCAGTAATGCGTTTGCTGTCCGCGACGTAAGGACGATTCAGCGCCAAAGGTCGGGCTCGCGTGCTCGGCCGACACCAGAATGTTCACCGCGTCGTTACTTTTTAAACGCGCGAGAACCTCCAGATCCGTGGTGATGTCGTGATAGGTATAGACCATTGGGGCGGCGATGAAATCGTAGTTCCGGAGCTTCCCGCGCTCAAGTAATGCGCATGAAATCAGACTTGCTGGATAGAGCTCTGGAAAATGCACGCGGTCTTCAAGTTCGTCGATGTAGTGCAGCGGATCGACACCCGAGCCAATGAGGAAATTTTTAGCGTTGGCCGTGGTCATGAATTTTCGCTTCAAGAAAAATTCAGTGCCGGGAACCACACTGCGGTCGGTAATGCCATTCAAGGTTCGCGGACGGCCGGCAAAGCCGCGTCCGAGTGGCGGAGCCGCGGTATGCAGTCGTGCGTGTCCCGTTAGAACTAGGCCCTGCTCCGCACGCAACCGCAAGCGGTTACTTACGATCCCGGTATCGCGATCGCGATGGGTCGAATTGATGTGCGCGGTAACGTCGGAATCAGCGCACACCGCGTTCGCGAACGTCACGCGCAATTGGCTGAATTTGAAAGTGCTTAAGTCGATCGCCGGCTCTTGCGCGCGTCGCGCGTGGACGGCGTAGGCGGCGAAGGCCGTCAGTTGAAAGCCTAAGACGACGGGCCCGGGGAAGGGGTTACCGGCGATTTGTCGCCATTTGTGCTTGTCGTGAAACGGATTGAAGTCATCGGTAGCGTGACGCGCGACATCAATGTGAAGCGATGTAAAGCGCATGCAGTACCAGTCCCCTCCCGATGCAACAATTGGTAGACCGACCCAAGTGCGATCCCGGTTTAACCGCCCGCGATTCCAACCAAAAATGCAATCGTCTCGCCATCGGCCAGCGTATCTTCCATGTAGATTCGACGGCCTTTGGAATCTAAATACATCGTCCCGCTGGTATTGAGTTCGTTCGTCTTGCGATCGATCAACAGCGACTCCATCTGCGGCCCATACTTACTCGCGAGCGTGAAAGCGAGTTCTGCGACCAACGGCTCTGCAAGTTCGAAGGACTCACCTGGGATCCGCGTGATCTCACGGAATCGTGCCTGATATTGCGTGTGGACGGTAATCATTTCTCAGGCCCGCGCCAAGGCTCCATCCGCCGCCAGCACCTCGGCAACATCACCCATGCCGAGTTCGGTCAGCTTCGATGGTGTTTGCAAGCCGGTGGTTTTATCCCAGCCGCGCCACGCGTAATACTCATCCAACACGGTTTCGAACATATCCGCCGCGACCTTGCCAGGATACATTCCCTCGGTGGTCGGTTCATGCATCCACCGTTCGCAGATCGTGTCGTGCTCACGGCGTAAACCCAGGCGCGAATTAAAGGCTTTCTCGAGATTACAAATGCGCTCGCCGGCTTGCATGAGTTCTGGCGGTGTGCGCGAGATCCC
>JAYUEZ010000445.1:0-3715 GCA_043738965.1 Gammaproteobacteria bacterium | reverse complement strand
CACGGCGGGGTGCTATCCGGGATCATTAGTCCGGCACGTGCCGTCCGGGCAAGCGAGCTGTTTCGCGTGCCCAACCCGTTGGTCGTCGAGCTGCGGTTCGCGCGCGATGCGCTCGGCAAAATTGTCGTCGAAGGCAGCGTGCGCGGCACCATCGTCGCCGTCTGTCAGCGGTGTCTAGAACCGGTCGAAAGCGAAATTGTGAGCGAAATTATCCACGAGATCGCGCCGACTAATGCGGTTAGTGACGCGCCTGCTAGCACGGGAGCGGCCGAAAATGCGCAAGCTTTTGCCGTACTCGCGCTCGCCGAAGACGAGTTTATTCTGGCCTGCCCGATGATTCCCCTACATCCGGAAGGGGCGTGCGTTACCCCGGATGAGCGCCTCAAAAATACCGCCGGGTCGCGAAATCCATTCGACGTTCTCGCCGCATTACGTCAAAATAGCGACACATGAACCATTGTCGGCCGCTCGACGTTGCGCCCGAAATAATGTCTGGCCGGCGGTTCCCGTTTTGTACTCGACTCGATTTAAGCCTTAGGAGTGCTCTGTAATGGCTGTTCAACAAGACCGCAAGACCCCTTCGAAACGTGGGATGCGACGCGCGCATGACCGGCTCGCCAATCCTGCCTTGTCGGAAGATCCGACCACCGGCGAAACCCACCTGCGTCACCATGTGAGTCCGGACGGCTACTACCGCGGCAAGCGCGTCGTTGCCGAAAAAGAATAATCCAATCCGGCTATTGGTCGCGACCAGCAGCCTTTCCTCACACCCGTTTAATCCGGCTTGAAGATTTCAATCGCACTCGATGCGATGGGGGGCGATCACGGTCCGGCCAGTGTTGTCCCCGCGGCGCTGCTTGCCTTAGACCGTCATCCAACGTTGTCGCTCGTATTGTGCGGTGACACGTCGGCGCTTGAGCCACATCTACACGCTGCGTCGACGGTGGCGCGCGAGCGCATTCAAATCAAACATGCGCCAGAACAAGTCGCGATGGACGAGAAGCCGTCGGTGGCGCTCCGCGGTAAGCGTGATTCATCAATGCGCTATGCCGTCGATCTCGTCAAGGACGGCTCCGTGGAGGCCTGTGTTAGCGCGGGCAACACCGGAGCTCTGATGGCGATTGCGCGGTTTGTGCTAAAGACCCTGCCCGGGATCGATCGCCCGGCGATTTGCGCGGCGATGCCTGGCTTGCGCCACGGCACGCGCGTGCTCGATCTCGGCGCGAATATCGACTCCAGCTCCGAAGAGCTTTTTCGATTCGCCGTCATGGGCTCGGTGCTGTCGCAGGCGATCGACGCGCGCGAGAATCCGACCGTGGCACTGCTCAACATTGGTGAAGAAGAAATCAAAGGCAATGATCGGGTTAAGCAAACCGCGGTGTTACTCGAACAGAGTTCACTCAACTATCGCGGGTTCGCCGAGGGCAACGACATTTTCTCTGGCGCGTTTGACGTTATCGTCTGCGATGGATTCGTGGGAAATGTCGCGCTTAAGGCTAGCGAAGGCGTGGCGTCGATGCTCTTGCAGTTCGCGAAAGAAGAATTTCAGCGCAATCTGTGGACTAAATTCAGCGCACTTTTGGCAACGCCGGCACTTAATCGGCTGCGTCGGCGCGTTGACCCTCGCCGTTATAATGGCGCGAGCTTCCTTGGGTTACGCGGCACGGTGGTCAAGAGCCACGGCGGCGCCGATGTCCTGGCGTTCGGTCGGGCGATTGACGAAGCCGTGCTCCAAGTTCGCCAAGAAGTCCCCGAACGCATCAGTGCGAAATTGGAACAAATCCTCGTGCATCAGCAGGTCGTTTGATGGATCCTTCCTTTGCCATGGTCTTTCCAGGTCAGGGCGCGCAATCCGTCGGGATGATGAATGCGCTAGCGGCGCGTTTCCCGCAGGTTGCCCAGCGTTACGAAGAAGCCTCAAGCGCGCTTAATTTCGATCTGTGGCGCCTTGTATCCGAGGGTCCCAGTGAGACGCTGAATCAAACTCAGTTCACGCAACCGGCGCTCCTCGCCGCCAGCGTCGCGACCTGGGACGCGTGGTTGGCGGAAGGGGGCGCCGTGCCAAGCGTGCTCGCCGGACACAGTTTTGGTGAGTACTCGGCCTTGGTGTGTGCGGGCGCATTGCCGTTTACCGCGGCAATCGAATTGGTCGCGGCACGCGGCAGGTTTATGCAAGAAGCCGTTCCGTCCGGCGCCGGCGCCATGGCCGCTGTGCTGGGGCTCGACGCCAACGCTTTGAATGAAGTTTGCGCGCAAGCGGCCGGCGCGGAGGTGGTGGCGTGTGCGAACTTGAACGCGCCTGGTCAAATCGTGATTTCTGGTAACGTTGGCGCGGTCGCCCGAGCGGGCGAATTGGCCAAAGCCGCGGGCGCAAAACGTGTGATTCCCTTGGCGGTGAGTGTGCCAGCGCATTGTCGTCTAATGGAACCGGCCGCGGAACGGTATGCACAAATGGTGGAGCGTGTAGAGGTGAGCGCGCCCCGGATCCCCGTAATCCACAATGTCGATGTCATGCCGCATACCGCATCCCACGACATCAAACGCGCGCTGCTCGTGCAACTCTCGAAGCCCGTTCGGTGGCAGGAAACGATGTTGAAATTCGCGGAACTAGGGATTAAAAAAATCGGTGAGTGCGGACCAGGCAAGGTGCTGGTGCCGTTGATTCGCCGTTGCTCTAGTGAACTCGCCACTTTTTCGCTGAACACACCAGATGAGCTTGCCGCGGCGTTAGCTGACTTTAGGGCAGGAGGATAAATGACGGAACCGCGCATTGCCTTGGTTACCGGCGCCAGTCGCGGAATCGGACAGGCGATTGCGATTGCCTTGGCGCGTTCTGGGCTACGAGTGATTGGCACGGCCACCAGCGACACCGGGCTGACTACGATTAGAGCAACGCTTGCAGCGTATGGCGCGCACCATGTGGCGTTGCCGCTAAACGTCGCCGACGAGGGTTCGTTAAGCGCGTTGTATGCCACCATCGCCGAACAAAATTTGCTGCCTGTCGTGCTTGTCAACAACGCGGGCATCACGCGCGACAACTTGCTGATTCGAATGAAAGACGAAGAATGGACCACGGTTTTGGAAACCAATTTGACCGCGGTTTACCGCCTGTGTAAGCATTTCGTTCGCGCGATGCTTAAAGCACGCTTCGGACGAATCATTAATTTGACTTCGGTCGTCGGCGTCTCGGGTAATGCTGGCCAAGCCAATTACGCAGCCGCCAAAGCTGGCCTTATCGGCTTCACGAAATCGCTCGCGCAAGAAGTTGCGAGTCGCAATATCACGGTTAATGCGGTCGCGCCTGGTCTAATCGAGACCGACATGACGCGCGCGTTATCTGATTCACAGCGCGAACAAACGCTGGCGCGAATTCCCGCAGGACGCTTCGGTGCGACGGAGGAAATTGCCGCATTGGTGAATTTTTTAGCCTCCGATGGCGCTGCCTATATTACGGGCGAGACAATTCATATCAACGGCGGGATGTATATGGCGTAATCGCGCTGCACTCTCAAGTATTCCTTGAAAGGCCTTAGCCGGCACTTTCAGAGAACGAAAAACAAAACGTGTGATTTTTGTTTTTCTGAACTTCCCAGTGGCCAAGTCGGGCTGGGACACGGCGACACGGAAACGTGTCGAAGGTCGCTCCGCTAGACGCAAGGTTCATTAAAATAACTAAGTGCCGTGAAAGAGTTAGCGCGCAGAATCCGAGCGCTAT
>JAYUEZ010000444.1:0-9826 GCA_043738965.1 Gammaproteobacteria bacterium | reverse complement strand
GCGAAGTGCTAGAAACGCGGCAACGTTAACTCACTGAACAAGACCTCGACCTCTTCCTTGTTTTGCGCGCCGGCCGCTTGGTCGACCAATTCGCGAGTCAGATACGGCGCAAATAATTGAATGAAGTCGTACATATACCGACGTAGAAACGTGCCGCGGCTAAATCCGATTTTGGTCACGCTGTCTTCAAATAAATGACTCGCATCCAGCGCCACGAGATCGTGGTCTTGGGTGGAATCGTACGCCAGCGTGGCGATTATCCCGACGCCTAAGCCAAGCTTCACGTAGGTTTTGATAACGTCGGCATCGGTCGCCGTGAACACCACTCGCGGCACCAAACCCGCGGCATGAAACGCTTGATCCAATTGTGAGCGACCGGTGAACCCGAACACGTAGGTCACCAACGGGTGTTGCGCCAAGTCGGCGAGCGTGAATGCTTTTAGCTTCGTCAATGGATGACCGGGCGGCACCACGATACTGCGATTCCAGCGATAGCACGGCAGCATCACCAAGCCATCGAAGAGTTCCATTGCTTCGGTCGCAATCGCGAAATCTACTGCGTGCGCTGCCGCCAGTTCGGCGATTTGGACCGGCGATCCCTGATGCATGTGCAAGGCCACTTCAGGGTACTTTTCAATAAAGCGCTTGATCACCGCCGGCAATACATAGCGCGCTTGGGTATGCGTGGTGGCAATAGAAATGCTGCCGCGGCGCTGATCGTTATGCTCCTGCGATATGCGCTTGATGTTGTCGACTTCGGCCATGATCTTGCCGGCCAGCGCGATCACCTGTTGACCAGCCGGCGTGACATCCGTCAATTGCTTGCCGGCGCGCAAAAATATTTGGATCCCAAGTTCGTCTTCAAGCAGACGGATCTGCTTGCTCACCCCAGGCTGCGAGGTATACAGCCGTTCGGCGGTCGCCGATACATTTAAGTTGTTGCGGGCGACTTCCCAGATATAACGCAGTTGCTGGAGCTTCATCGCAGAATGACTCGCCTGATGGGTGAGCCCGGATTATAGGAGCTCTGCGAATTCGTAACGGACGGCTAGGAAATGCGGGGAGTACTAAAAAAGTCGCCGGCAAGGGAAGGGGTCCCAGCCGGCGCGGGCGTTGCATGAATTGCTAGTTGTTATAAGGGGCTAAACATGAACCTGTCGGAAGCCTTTAATCATGCCGGCCATCCGATCCTTGAGTTGTAGTTTCTCTTTCTTGAGAAGCTCCAATTCGAGTTGATTCATTACGACTTGCTTGGCGTTCGCGTCATGGACTTGCGTCTTCAGCGTGCTGTACTTGTCGTAGAGCCGTCTGAACTGTGCACTGTCGAGTAGTAGCGCGTCAACGGCATCTTGATCGAATTCGAACATTAGACCCCCTTTTAGTGAAAAGGATTGACATCTGCCATGAGTAACGTTAGCCCACCAAACACGCCCCTGCAAGGTTTGGCGCCGATCGTTAGCGAATTTTTTAACTGGTTGATAGTTCGAATTTTTACGCACTTTTATGCGCCAATTTAGGGCGCAGAGCTGGGGGCATCAATACGTTTAAGTCACCCCTGATTAGGATTAATCCGACGTTTATCCTGGGGTTAACGAAAACGATCGGTCGCGTCGATCAAGGCTGATGCAATCCCCGGTTCGAACGCGGCGTGGCCGGCATCCGGCACCATCACCAAGGCCGATTCCGGCCAGCGTTGATGCAGCATCCACGCGGTGCGCGCAGGGCACACCACATCGTAGCGACCCTGCACGATCACACCAGGTAAATGACGAATGCGATCCACGCGATCCAGGAGTTCGGTGTCCGAACTAAAAAATCCGCGATGCATGAAGTAGTGACATTCGATACGCGCAAACGCCAAGGCAAAATCATCCGCGCCGAAGGCCGCGATTTGCGCTGAATTCACCATTAAATGACTGGTGCTCGCTTCCCACACGCTCCACGCCCGCGCGGCCTCGAGTTGGGTGTCACGTGACGTGGCAGTCAAGCGCCGATGATAGGCGGCGATCATGTCGCTGCGTTCGTCTGGCGGGATCACGGCTTGGTACGCGGCCCAGGCCTCGGGAAACAACGCGCCCGCGCCTTCTTGATAAAACCACTCCAATTCCCAGCGGCGTAACGTGAAGATCCCACGCAGGATTAATTCGGTCACGCGTATGGGATATGTTTCGGCATACGCCAGCGCCAAGGCCGAGCCCCATGAGCCGCCGAAGAGCTGCCACGCTGAAATCTCGAGTCGCTCGCGGAGCGCCTCCATATCCGCGACCAAATCCCGGGTGGTGTTGCGCTCGAGACAGGCATGCGGCAACGAACGGCCGCAGCCACGCTGGTCGAACAGAATAATGCGATACCTGTCCGGATCGAAAAACTGGCGCATTTGCGGCGAAGTACCGCCGCCCGGTCCGCCATGAATGAATAACACCGGTTTACCGTGCGGGTTTCCACATTGCTCGTAGTAGATCCGATGCAACGGATCAGCCAGCAACATACCGGTGTCGTAGGGATCAAGCGGTGGGTAGAGTGTGCGCATTGGTGAAGTCTGGTCGGCCGAGGTTAATTCAACGTACCATGCCAGCGCAATCGCGCATCGGCGAGAAAAAGTAACGCGCTTTCGAATGATGACTGCTCCCGCCCCCGAACACCTCATCTTCATCACCGGCAAACTGGCGGAGAAAAGTCTCACTCGGGTCTTGAGTGAATTAACCCCACGCCCTTTCACCTATGAAATTCGTGTGCTAGGAGTGGCCGTGGCGGCGCTCTTGACTGGCGAGTTAATCGCGCGCCGACTCGGCGACGTAGCGGGCGCGAGCAAAGTTATCATCCCGGGGCGCTGTCGCTGCGATTTGGATCAACTCACCGCGAACTTCGTCACGCCCTTCGTGCGTGGGCCCGAAGAATTAAAAGACCTGCCGCAATTTTTTGGTGGCCACGCTCGAGCCCAGACTCTGGATCGCCATGCCTGCCTAATCTTTGCTGAAATCGTGGATGCTCCGCACTTAACCGTGGCGGAATGTTTAGCGCGCGCGGCGCGCTTTCAGGTTGATGGCGCGGATGTGATCGATCTCGGTTGTTTGCCGGACGTGCCCTTTCCGCATCTCGCGGAGAGCGTCAAAGCGCTGCGTGCTGCTGGATTCAAAGTCAGTGTTGATTCGCTCGACACCGCGGAATTATTGTGCGGCGGCAACGCAGGCGCGGACTATCTTTTCAGTCTAAGCGAAGAGACGTTGTGGATCGCCGACGAAGTCGCGGCTACACCGATCCTCATTGGTAACGATCCACGCGATATGGCTTCGCTGTATCGTGCCATCGAGCGGTTTAGCGCGCGGCAACGCCCGTTCTATGCCGATCCGATACTCGATCCCATTCACCACGGTTTCACTGATTCACTGTTGCGCTATCACGCGCTGCGCGCAAAATATCCGCGCGTTGAGATCATGTTTGGGCTTGGCAATATCAGCGAACTCACGCACGCCGATACCTTGGGAATTAACGCGCTAATGATGGGTGTGGTGTCTGAACTCGGAATCGGCGCCGTACTGACGACCGAAGTCAGCGGACACTGTCGGAGCGTGGTCCGCGAAGTCGATCGGGCGCGACGCATCCTATTTGCCGCGCACGAGGATCAGGTACCGCCACGGCATATCGATGAAGGCTTGCTCGCGTTACACGAGCGCAAACCGTTTCCGTATAGCACCGAGGAAATCGCGGAGTTCGCGGGTGCGATCAAAGACCCAAACTTTCGAATTCAGGTCGCCGCTGATGGCATCCATATCTATAACCGCGATGGCGAAACTGTCGGCACCGACCCTTATGATTTATTTCCCGCGCTCAAGGTTGAAGACGATGGCGCGCATGCGTTCTACCTCGGCCTCGAACTCGCGCGTGCGCAGATCGCCTGGCAACTCGGCAAGCGTTATGACCAAGACGAAGAGCTCGGGTGGGGCAGCGTGCGCCCGCGGCCGATAGCGGACACGCGGCATTTCAGCGCTGAACGCAGCACGCTAAAAGCGCGCAAGGCCAAGCGAAAACCGAAGGTTCGCGGTACAAGTGAATAGTTGGCGCGAAGTATTTTCCATTATTTCAGACCTGGTCGAGCACTGCCGCTAGCGCGCGATAGGTTTCCTCCGGTCGCTCCTCCAGCATGCCATGTCCGCAGGTTTGCAGCAGCGTGAGATGCGGCTGTTTGAAGTGCTGCATGAACGCGCGCGCGCCTTTCAGCGGCGTCATGCGATCACGATCGCCCAGAATTAACGTGACCGGACATTGCACGCGTGGCGCCGCATCGATGCCTCCTGCATAGACGTGACAGGCGTGCAGATCGGTATACAACACCCCAGGCGCCGCGCGTTCGACGAGGCGTTGAATCGGCGTGACAATCCCCATGCCCGGCACGGCATTGCCACCCAGTTGAGCCACATAGTCATGGCCCCAGATCATCAACATATCCACCGCCGCGTGATCATTGTTTTGCGCCGCCTCAAGTAACGGCGCGCCCACCTGCATCGGGTAACTGAAGCCTAATAAAGCGAGCGAACGTACAAACTGCGGCGCCTGCCCCGCGGCTTCGAGCACCACTAACGAACCCAGACTGTGTCCGATCAACACTGCGCGGTTAAAGCCGAGCGCGCGGACGACGCCCAGCACCCACGTCGCCAGCGCCTCGACAGTGGCCAGCGGCGCGCCCAATGAACGGCCATGGCCCGGCAAATCGAGTGCGATGACAGCATGCCCATGGCGTGCAAAATATCGTGATTGAAGTGTCCACACCGTGTGATCCATGCCTGCGCCGTGCACGAAAATCAAAGCCGGTAGGTTAACGTCCAGCGCCTGACCGCCGGTCGCATAAAAAACTTGGTGACCGTTGAATGTCGTCAACATGGAAGCTGCCTTATTGCTGAGATCGATAGAGCGCGCGCGACAGATCGTCGATCAAATCCTGAGGATCCTCGAGACCAATCGATACCCGGACGAATCCTTCGGTAATACCTGCATCACGCAACGCTGCCGCGTCGAGCCGCGCGTGTGTCGTCGTGGCCGGGTGGATAACTAACGATTTCGCGTCGCCCACGTTCGCGAGGTGCGAAAACAGCTGCAGGGCTTCGATAAACTTGCGCCCCGCGTCGCGGCCGCCCTTCAAGTCAAAACCGAACACCGCACCACACCCCTTCGGCAATAAGCGCTGCGCGAGCGCGTGATCTGCGTGATGTGCAAGACCGGGATAGGTGACGCGTTCAACCGCTTCGTGCTTGCTCAGGTAGGTTGCGATCGCTTCAGCGTTCGCCACGTGGCGCGGCATTCGCAACGGCAGAGTCTCCAAGCCCTGCAAAAATTGAAACGCGATGGTTGGACTCAACACGCCACCGAAGTCGCGTAAGCCTTCGAGGCGCGCGCGAGCGATGTACGCCGACGGCCCAAAATCCTCGGTGAAGTCGATTCCATGAAGCCCGGGATCGGGTTCAGTCAGGCGTGGGAAACGGCCTGATGCTTCCCAGTCAAAGCGCCCCGCATCGACCACGCAACCGCCAATGGCAGCCCCGTGTCCGCCGATGAACTTGGTCAACGAATGCACGACCACATCCGCGCCGTGGGCGAACGGCTGCAGTAGCACAGGCGTGGTTAATGTCCCGTCGATTACGAGCGGGATCCCTGCCGCGTGCGCCACCGCCGCGACTGCGTCGATATCGAGCACCTCGCAGCGCGGATTGCCCACCGTTTCGGCGAAAATCAATTTGGTAGTGGGTTGGATGGCGCGCGCGAACTCAGCCGGTTGTCGCGGATCGACCAGCGTGGTGGTGATACCAAAGCGCGGCAACGTATACGTGAACAAATTGTGGGTGCCGCCATACAGCGCGCGTGACGACACGATATGCGCCCCTGCTTCGACCAGGGTCATCACGGCGAGATGGATGGCGGCCATTCCACTCGCCGTGGCCACTGCCCCAACCCCGCCCTCTAACGCCGCGAGGCGCTCTTCCAACACCGCCACCGTGGGATTGGCTATGCGCGAATAGATATAACCGGCGCGACCCGCGGTGAACAAGCCGGCGGCCTGCGCCGTGTCTTGAAAAACGAATGAGGTCGTTTGATAGATCGGCACCGCCCGACTGCCCGTCGTGGGGTCAGGCCGTTGCCCCGCGTGCACGCTCAAGGTATCGAATCCGATTCCGCGCGGTCCACTCATAAGATTTTCTCGCGTTAAAGTTCGCTAATGGTACGACAAGCGCGCTACTACGGCTGCAGCGTAAAGATTTTCGCACGCACCGTTTGTCGATAAGCGCGCGGTCCCACCGTCAGCGCGCGTTCAAACAGGCGCGTGAAATGGCCGTGATCGAAGTAACCCACCCGATACGCAATTTCGCCGACGCTAAGATTGGTGGATTCGAGCAGCTCCTTAGCCATTTTGATGCGCTGTTGCTGCAGGTACGTCAACGGTGACACCCCAATCGCCGCGCGAAAACGACGATCGAGACTGCGTGGACTCACGCCGAATTCACGCGCCAACGCCGGGATCCGCAATTGTTCCTGCAATCGGCGCTGCATTGCCAATTGAATTTCGACGATCAGCTCGTCGGCATGCTGGAGATCTTCGCCATCGAGAAAGCGATAGTTGTCGAATGGCCGTCTAATCTCGTGCGAAAAATTGCGCTCGACGTGATGCGCAATCGCGCGGCCATAGAAACGCTCGATCAAATGCACCGTCACATCGGCCATCGCATTCACGCTGGCGGCGCAAAAGATCGCATTCGCCTGCGTAATGAAATACTGGCGCTTGAGGTCGACTGCCGGGTAATCGCGCGCGAATTGATCGAAATAGTGCCAATGCGTGGTGGCCGCCTTGCCATCTAGTAGTCCGGCTTCGGCGAGGAAACAACACCCCGTGCCCACCGCAGACACCAAGGCGCCGGCGGCCAATTGGGCGCGCAACCAGGGGGATAACGCCGCCGAGCGAGCAAGAACCGGACGTGGGTTTCGCCACAGCGCCGGGAGATAGATCACATCGAAGTTCGTCAGCGAAGTGAGCGTGGAATTCGGGGTTATTGCGAGGCCCGCTTGGGTCGCGATGGTCGTGCCAGCGTGCGCGGCGATGGTTTCGATGTGGAGTGATGGGCTCACCCGGTGTCGCCCCTGCGCGGTACTCGCCGCCGCCTGCCACATCTCGAGCGGGAGCATCGCGCTCGCGGCGAGCATCCGATCAGCGAGTACGAAAGCGAGGTTCATAGAGTTTGGGACACCCATGGAATTTATCGATTGATAGATTATTGGCGAATATCGCCATCTATTTGTCGGATTCGGCCAATATAGCGGGACTGAGGACAGCCTAGAATCGGTTTACCCTAATTCTTTGGACCCGCCACCCCATGACCCCTTTGCCCGTCATCATTGGTTTCGGGGGAATCGGCGCCGCTGGCCGCTCCTCGTTTCATCACGCCTATCGCCGTACCGTCCTCGATAGCCTGCCGCTCGCCCTGCGTCACACCACGCTGCGCGCCCTGGCCGCGATGATGGGTCTGCTCCGCACCCAGGACGGGCAAACTGTCGCCGCCGACGGGTCACCGCTCGCCATCGAGGCAATTCCCGGCCGCTTCGAAGCCTATATTCGCGAACACACCTTGATCCGCCGGCTGGAACCGCAGTATTTCGATGCGGATCAGATGGCGGTCCAATTGAATTTTGAAATCGGACCTTGTAACGCCGAACCTATCGTCTTCGCCACGCACACCGACGAACTCCCGTCGCCCTTGCCGAGTGGGTGGCGAGTACTAAGCCAGGCCAATGGCGTAACGCAGATCGAGCTCGCCACGGCCACCGACTTTCGCATCGAAACCCATCGCAAAATTGCCGTGCAATCCGGCGGGCAACTCCCCACCGGCTTTGACCCGACCAAACTCTACCCCTCGCGTTTTCATCCGCGCGGCTTAGTGATGACTATCATCGCGGCTTCCGATGCGGCGCGTTCGGTCGGCATTGACTGGGCGGATCTCACGGCCAAGGTGCGGCCGGATGAGGTCGCTGTGTACGCTTCGAGCGCGATGGCGCAACTTGATCAGCACGGCACCGGCGGCATGTTGCAAGCCCGCTTACGCGGCGGTCGCGTAAGCTCGAAGCAATTACCGCTCGGCCTGAATACGATGCCGGCCGATTTCGTCAACGCATATGTGCTAGGTAGCGTGGGTTGTACAGGCGCGATAGCCGGCGCGTGCGCGAGCTTTCTGTATAACCTGCGGCTCGCGGTCGAAGACATTCAATCTGGTCGTCGACGTTTGATAGTTGTCGGCAATGCCGAAGCACCATTGGTCCCTGAAGTGATCGAGGGCTATCACGCGATGAGCGCGCTCGCGACCGATGAGCAATTATGCAAACTTGATGGCGTGAACGTGCCGGATTATCGGCGCGCGAGCCGCCCGTTTGGCGATAATTGTGGCTTCGTACTCGGCGAATCCGCGCAGTACTTTGTGTTGTGTGATGATGCATTGGCGCTCGAATTAGGCGCCGATATTCACGCTGCCGTACCCGATGTGTTCGTGAATGCCGACGGCTTTAAAAAATCCATTTCCTCACCCGGCCCCGGCAATTACATCACGCTCGCCAAGGCCGTCGCCGCGATGCGTGCATTGCTCGGCGAAGACGCGGTCAGGCACCAGAGTTTTGTTCAAGCCCATGGCTCCAGCACGCCGCAGAATCGGGTCACTGAATCGCGGATTTTCGATCAAGTCGCCCGCGCTTTTGATATTCATGACTGGCCAGTCACCGCGGTCAAGGCTTTTCTCGGTCACTCGCTGGCGCCGGCGAGCGCCGACCAATTAGTGAATTCTCTTGGCGTGTTTAAACACGAGTTATTGCCTGGCATCAAAACCACGCCGGAAATCGCGGGCGACGTCCACCGCGAGCGTTTAAATATCGCTTTGCAAGATCTCGATCTCGAAGGCCGCGCCGAAATCGCCTTCCTCAACTCCAAAGGCTTTGGCGGCAATAACGCGACCGGCGCGATTCTGTCGCCGCGCGTTACCGCGGCGATGCTGACCAAACGTCATGGTCACGCGGTAATGGCTGATTATGAGCGACGTCGCGAAGCGGTGCGCGCGAAAGCAGCCGAGTACGACGAAGCATGCTGCCAAGGCCCTATGCAACCGATCTATCGCTTTGGCGATGCCTTGATCGACGAAACTCAAATCGAAATCGACGGTCACAATCTACGCCTCCCAGGCATGCCCAACTCGATCAATTTAGACTTGCCGAACCGCTACCCGGATATGGTTTGAGATGCGCGATGTCAGAAGACCACGCCACTAGCCCACGCACCCGTAACGACGCCGATCACTGTTTCGTCTGTGGTCCTGCTAACGCGCAAGGTTTGCGGATAAAATTTCGGCTGGATAACGGTGTGTGCCGTGGAGAATTCACGGCGCTGCCGCATCACGTGGGATTCGACTCGATCACGCACGGCGGTATTCTTTTCAGCGTGCTCGACGACGTCATGGCCAATTGGCTATTCCTGCAAGGCGCGCGCGGCTTCACCGCCAAATGTGAAATTCGCTACCGACAACCGTTGCCGATCGGTGTCACGATAAAAGTCAAATGCTCGCTCAAACAGCGCAAGGGTCGCTTGGCCGTTTTAGAATCAAGTGCCGCTCGCGTGGATAACAAGATCCTAGTGGCGCAGGCCGAGGCCAGTTTCATGATCGAAGACTTTGGCCAATTGCCGGCGAGCTAAGCGCACTCGAATGAACGAATCCGCCAGCACCCAGTTTGAACTCAAGCAATGTTCACAATGCGGCACTGGCTTTGGCTGCGGCGCGCGGGCAGCCGAGTGCTGGTGCGCGGCATT
>JAYUEZ010000443.1:0-3729 GCA_043738965.1 Gammaproteobacteria bacterium | reverse complement strand
GCGCGCGTCGGGCGCATTTTAAATGTCGACCTACCGCGTCCGCGCACCCGCCGTGCGCTGCTCGATCATCCGGACTACTATCGCCTACGCGAAGAACTGCTCACCTTCCTCGCCGACTGCGACCACGTTGACTAAAGGGGACTGAATCATGCAACGCGCACGCTTGGTGGTCATTGGCAACGGCATGGCGGGGATCAAGACTGTCGAAGAACTAGTGAAGATTGCGCCGGATTTATACGACATCACGGTGTTCGGCGCCGAACCGCAGCCCAATTACAATCGCATCTTGTTGTCGCCAGTCCTTGCGGGTGAACAGACCTTCGACGAAATCGTGTTGAACGATCGCGCATGGTATGCGACGCATGGCATTCATTTGCATACCGGCAAGGAGGTCACCTCCATCGATCGCAAGCGCCGCACGGTAACGGCCGCGGACGGTACTTATGCCGACTATGATCGGCTACTGATCGCCACTGGTTCGACTCCTTTCATCCTGCCCATTCCCGGCAACGACCTTGAAGGCGTGATCGGTTATCGCGATATCGCCGATACCGAGCGCATGATCGCAGCCGCGCAAAATCATCAGCACGCCGTGGTGATCGGCGGTGGCCTGTTGGGTCTGGAAGCGGCCAACGGACTGAAGGCGCGCGGCATGGACGTGACGGTGCTTCATTTGATGGACACGCTGATGGAACGGCAACTCGATGCCGTCGCCGGGCGCCTGTTGCAAACGGCGCTCGAAGCTCGTGGCATTCGGTTCATCATGGGTGCCAATACGGCGGCTATTCGCGGCGACGAACACGGCCACGTCAGGGCCGTGGCGCTTGCTGACGACACCGAATTGCCAGCCGAGTTGGTAGTCATGGCAGTCGGGATCAGGCCCAACACCCACCTCGCCGAAAGCGCCGGCCTACGGTGCGCGCGCGGGATCGTCGTCAACGACACCTTGCAAACTTTCGATCCCAGAATCTACGCCGTCGGCGAGTGTGTGAATCACCGCGGAACCGCTTACGGCTTGGTCGCCCCGCTGTTCGAAATGGCGCGTGTGGCGGCCAACCATCTAGCCGAATTCGGGACGCAGCGCTACTCGGGCTCGGTCACCGCGACCAAACTCAAAGTCACCGGCATCGATTTATATTCCGCCGGCGATTTTCATGGCGACGACAGCAGCGAAACGATTGTGCTGTCGGACGCGGCAAATGGTGTCTACAAGAAACTCGTGATCAAGGACGAACGCTTGCAGGGCAGCGTGCTCTACGGCGATACCACCGATGGCGCGTGGTACTTTCGGCTGATGCGCGAAGGGCGTTCAATCGCCGACATCCGTGGGCGCTTGATGTTCGGCGAACGCAACCTTGGCGACACCGGCCACCTCGGTCAAAGCCAGGCCGCGAGCATGGCCGATAGCATGGAAGTGTGCGGCTGCAATGGCGTTAGCAAGGGCACGATCTGCGCGGCCATCAAAACCCACAAGTTGATTACCCTTGACGAGGTGCGTAAACACACCAAGGCGTCGGCGTCTTGTGGTTCGTGCACGGGACTGGTCGAGCAGATCTTGATGGCGACCGCCGGCGCGGATTATTCGGCCACACCGCGCACTAAACCGCTGTGCGTATGCACCGAGCGCACGCACGCGGAAGTCAAGCAAGCGATCAAGGCGCAGCATCTATTAACGATCGCGGACACCCAACGCTTCCTCGAATGGCGTACGCCCAATGGTTGCGCGACCTGCCGACCCGCGCTCAACTATTACTTGCTCACGACCTGGCCACGCGAAGCACAGGACGATCCGCAGTCGCGCTATATCAACGAACGCGCGCACGCGAATATTCAAAAAGACGGCACGTTTTCCGTCATTCCGCGCATGTGGGGCGGCACCACCTCGGCGCACGAATTACGCAAGATCGCCGATGTCGTGGACAAATATCAGATCCCAACGGTGAAGGTCACCGGCGGCCAGCGCATCGATTTACTCGGCGTTAAAAAAGCTGATTTGCCCGGTGTGTGGCGGGATCTGGATATGCCGTCGGGCCATGCCTATGCCAAGGCGCTGCGCACGGTGAAAACCTGTGTCGGCGCCGAATGGTGTCGCTTTGGCGTGCAGGATTCAACCCAACTCGGGATCGAACTCGAACGCGCGCTATGGCGAATGTACGCGCCACACAAAGTGAAGATCGCGGTGTCCGGCTGCCCGCGCAATTGCGCCGAATCCGGCATCAAGGATGTTGGAATCATTGGTGTGGAATCGGGTTGGGAGATCTATGTCGCAGGCAACGGCGGGATAAAAACCGAGGTGGCGCAATTTTTCGTGAAAGTAACCCATGCCACCGAGGTACTCGAACATGCCGGCGCGTTTCTGCAGCTGTATCGCGAGGAAGGTCACTACCTCGAGCGCACCGTGCACTTTGTCGGCCGAGTAGGCCTTGATCATTGCAAAGCACAGGTCGTCAATGATGCCACCAATCGACGCGCGTTGTATTCACGGTTACGTTTCGCCGTAGACGGGGAACTCGATCCGTGGACCGCGCGCGCGAACGGCGCCGCGGCGCATGAATATGCGAGTGTGTCGGCGTGAATGCCCGCTCAAGCCAATCATTAGAGCAACACGTGAACTGGATTGACATCTGCGCCTTGGAAGAGATCCCGCGTCTCGGCGCGCGCGTATTTGCACGTGCGACTGGCAACATCGCGATCTTCCGCAATGCGGACGACGAGGTCTTCGCGTTGGACGATCGCTGCCCGCATCGGGGTGGACCGCTCTCGCAAGGCATCGTCTTTGGCCGCCACGTCGCCTGCCCACTCCACAATTGGCAGATTGGATTGCGGGATGGCAAGGCCACTGCGCCCGACGTCGGCTGCACGGCGGCATACGCCGTCTATGTCGACGCCGGCCGCGTGTATCTCGACCTCACATCGACCAATGCCTAACACCAGCGCGGTCACGGCCAGCGTCTGCCCGTACTGTGGGGTCGGCTGTGGCGTGTTGGTCGAAACCCTAGCGGGGCGCGTGACTGCGGTGCGCGGTGATCCGGCGCATCCGGCGAATCGCGGGCGCCTGTGCAGCAAGGGCGCGGCGCTTGGTTTAACGATGGGGCCGCAGGACCGCGCGCTCTATCCCGAACTCCGCCGCGCGCGAGCGGAGGCGCGCGCGCCCGCTACCTGGGACATCACGCTTGACTACGTCAGCCAACGTTTGCTCGCGACTGTCCAGCGTGACGGCCCAGACGCCATCGCCTTCTATATCTCAGGTCAGCTCTTGACCGAGGACTACTACGTCTTCAACAAATTGGCCAAGGGTTTGTTCGGCACCAACAACATCGACACTAATTCACGCCTGTGCATGTCGTCAGCGGTAACCGGCTACAAGGCGACCTTGGGCGCCGATGCCCCACCGACTTGCTACGACGACATCGAACACGCGGATTTGTTTTTTATCGCGGGCGCGAACCCTGCTTACGCCCATCCCATCCTCTATCGTCGACTCGAAACGGCGCGCGCCGACGCGCGGAAGCCGCGCGTGATCGTGGTCGATCCGCGGCGGACGTTAACCGCGGCAGAAGCGGATTTACACCTGCAGATTTTGCCGGGTACCGATGTCGCGTTATTCAATGGTCTGCTGCATCTCCTGCTGTGGGACGGCAAGCTCAACTACGACTACATCACGGCGCACACCGAAGGCTTTCTCGACCTCAAGGCCGCGGTGCATCAGTACCCACCCACCTTGGTGAG
>JAYUEZ010000442.1:0-3737 GCA_043738965.1 Gammaproteobacteria bacterium | reverse complement strand
GGCTGGATGGTAACGCCTTCGGCATTCTGCTAGTCAGTTGTCCGCTTGATAAGGCACGCCTGATCGCGGAAGGGATCCGCGCGATCATCGCGGAAATGTCCTTCTTCTGGCAGGACGCGCAGTTTTCGATTCACGCCAGCCTGAGCCTCACCAGTCTCGTCCCACGAGCCACGAATATTGGCGACGTCCTAAGCGCTGCCGAGCGCGCCTGCGCTGCTACCGCGCGGGCCGGCGGCAACCGCCTCGAGATCATCGGCGCCAACGCAGCGCGGACGTTTACGCCCACCCAGCCGGGACCTCACCTCATAAAAAATTCGACGGCTTTGCAATACGAACACTTCGAACTTTTTTTTCAACCCTTGATCCCGATTGGAGCCGAGGAGGACTCCTTGAGCTATTGCGAGCTGAAGCTGCACCTGCGTGCTGATAATGGTGCACTAATCGCACCGCGCGATTTGCCGGTCACGGCCGGACATCACCCGCGCCTACCAGAGATCGATCGGTGGTTAGTGAAAGCCGCGGTCGAGGCGATAAAGTCCGAGCACTTTGACCTCACGGGGATGGACGTTATAGGCATCGGCGTGTCGGCACAATCGGTCGCCGACGAGCAATTTGTTGATTACGTCGTACGGCTAATCGATGACGCCGCGATCGCTCCCGCAAAATTGTGTTTTGAGATCCTAGAGTCGCCAACCTCATCACAATGGGAACGAGTGTCTTTCTTTGTCGCCACAATGAAGGATTTCGGCTGCAAGGTCGCGCTAGGTGATTTCGGGCGCGGCGCGCATTCCTACCAGATATTAAAACGCGCGGCGGTCGATTATTTAATTATCCACGATGAATTCGTGCGGAATATTGCTTACAACTCGGTCGATTACGAGATTGTGCTCGGCATTGCGCGGGTCGCCAAATCCTTACGCGTCCGCACCATTGCTGGCGGCGTGCCGAATCTCGCGACGCGCGATATGCTGCGCGGCATGGGTGTGGACTATGCACAAGGCCTATTGCTCGAAAAGCCGCGCCCGCTGAACGTACGGCATTTGCACTGAGCAGTGCCCGAATTAATCCGCGCGCGGCCGCAAATGCGGGAACAATACGACGTCGCGAATCGACGCGCTGTCAGTTAGTAGCATGACTAACCGATCAATCCCGATCCCCTCACCCGCGGTCGGCGGCAAGCCGTGTTCAAGAGCGGTAATATAGTCAGCATCGTAGTGCATGGCTTCTTGGTCACCGCTGGCTTTGGCCGCTGCTTGCTGCCGGAAGCGTTCGGCCTGATCTTCTGGGTCGTTGAGCTCAGAAAAGCCGTTCGCGATTTCACGGCCGGCGATCATCAGTTCGAAACGATCAGTAATTTCTGGGTCGCGATCGCTACGCCGCGCCAGCGGTGAGACTTCGGCGGGATACTCCGTGATGAAAGTCGGCGCCAGCAATTGCGCCTCCACGGTGCGTTCAAAGATTTCGGTTTGCACGCGACCGAGACCCGCGTTGCCATCCACCGTAATGCCGAGCCGCGCGGCAACTGCGCGTGCGCTCGCAAGCTCATCTAACTCACGCGCTGTTATGCCGGGATTGAATTTAAAAATCGATTCCTTCATTGTCAGGCGCGCGAACGGCACGCCAAAATCAAGGGTCGCGCCTTGGTATGTGAGCGCGGTCGCGCCGAGCAGCAGCTGGCACAAATCCCGCAGCAGGTGTTCCGTTAAATCCATCAAATCTCGGTAATCGGCATAGGCTGTGTAGAATTCAAGCATGGTGAATTCGGGATTGTGGCGCGGCGACAGGCCCTCGTTCCGGAAATTGCGATTGATTTCAAACACGCGCTCCATGCCACCGACCACCAAGCGCTTTAAATATAGCTCAGGCGCGATCCGCAGGTACAAGGGCATGTCCAATGCATTGTGGTGTGTCACGAACGGCCGCGCGGTAGCGCCTCCGGGAATCGCCTGCATCATCGGCGTTTCGACTTCGAGATAGCCACGATCGGTTAAAAACCGTCGAATGAAATTGATCGTCTGGGTGCGTAACGCGAATACGCGCCGGGTTTCGTCATTCGTAATGAGATCAAGATAGCGTTGGCGATAGCGCGCTTCTTGATCGGCGAGCCCATGAAATTTCTCGGGCAACGGACGCAGTGACTTCGTCAATAGCCGGATGACTTCGACTTGCACCGACAACTCGCCGGCATTGGTGCGAAACATCACGCCTTCAACCCCCACGATGTCGCCGAGATCCCAATGTTTAAAGTCGGTGTACAACGCTTCGCCAATTTGATCGCGCTTCACATAGAGCTGGATTTGGCCGCTCATGTCTTTAAGGTGCGCGAACGCCGCCTTGCCCATCACCCGCCGCGTCATCATGCGGCCGGCAATCCGCACGCGTGCGCCTTCAACGTCTAGCGCTTCCGCCGTGGTGTCGTGATATTTCTGCTGCAACTCCGCCGCCAAGGCGTCGCGGCGAAAATCATTCGGAAACGCATTGCCGCGGGCGCGGAGTTCGCGCAGCTTGGCGCGCCGCTGCTCAAGGATTTGGGCTTCGGTACTGGTATCCGGGACATCGCTCATGACCTACTCCTACAACCCTTGTTTGAGACTGGCTTCAATAAACTGATCGAGCGCGCCATCGAGCACGGCCTGAGTATTGCCGGTTTCCACTCCCGTGCGTAAATCCTTGATGCGCGACTGATCGAGCACATAGGAACGAATCTGATGACCCCATCCGATATCCGATTTCGCATCTTCCAACGCCTGCTTCTCGGCGCCGCGCTTCATCATTTCTTGTTCGTAAAGTTTGGCGCGCAGCATCTTGAACGCCTGGTCACGATTCTTATGTTGCGAGCGTTCATTCTGACATTGCACCACCACGCCGGTAGGCAAATGCGTGATGCGTATGGCCGAATCGGTTTTGTTGACGTGCTGCCCACCGGCGCCGCTCGCGCGATAGGTATCGATGCGTAGATCGGCCGGATTGATCTCGATTTGGATGTCGTCGTCGATTTCCGGCGCGACAAAAATCGCGGCGAAAGAGGTGTGGCGGCGATTGCCCGAATCGAACGGCGATTTGCGAACCAGGCGATGAACCCCAGTCTCGGTGCGCAACCAGCCATAAGCATAGTCTCCCACCACGTGCACCGCGGCGCTTTTAATGCCGGCGACTTCGCCCGCTGAGCATTCGATCAGCTCGGTTTTGAAGCCACGCGCTTCCGCCCAGCGCAAATACATGCGCAGCAGCATCTCGGCCCAGTCTTGCGCTTCGGTGCCGCCCGAGCCCGCTTGGATATCCAAGAACGCACTGTTGCCGTCCATCTCACCGCTGAACATGCGTTGGAATTCGAGCGCGGCGAGCCCCTGGTCCGCGCGGTCAAGATCCGCAAGCACAGCGGCCGCCGCCACCTCATCGTTTTCGGCATCGGCCAATTCGAGGAGTTCGCGCGCATCACCGACATAGCCGCCGATCAGACGGAGGTTCGACACGATGCGATCGAGCGTAACCCGCTCCTTGCCCAGCGCCTGCGCGCGCGCTGGATCATTCCAGAGTTTGGGCGCTTCGAGTTCGCGTTGAACTTCGACCAGGCGATCAGCCTTCACGTCGAAGTCAAAGATACCCCCTTAGCGCGTCGTGACGGCGCTGTAGATCTTTTATCCGCTGAAAAATACTCGTGAGTTCCATGCCCGATCCAAACGCGAAATTGAGTGAAGCTGGATTGTAATGGCTGGCCGCGCCGCCGTCAGCTTGGC
>JAYUEZ010000441.1:0-3756 GCA_043738965.1 Gammaproteobacteria bacterium | reverse complement strand
TTCCAGGGTTTCAAGGTCGGTTTGCTTCGCCAGCTCTTGGAATAAGTGTTCTGAAAGCCCGATGACATTGGCCGGATCCTTAAAAAATTGGATACCGGTGCTCCGTACTAGTGAGTCTGGATCCTGGCCTTGGGGTAAAAATAGAAAGCCAATCCGACGCCCGTCCTGCATCAACGGCAAGGCAACTTCCAATGCCTTCCAGCTCGCCCGTCGGCCCGCGGCATCGCCATCGAAACAGAACACGAGATCCGGGACGACGCGAAAGAGCTGTTCAAGTTGTTCTGGTGTGGTTGCCGTGCCGAGCGTGGCAACTGCGTTTTCGATGCCGTGCTGGGCCAGCGCCACGACATCCAGGTAGCCTTCAACGATGAGGACGCGAGACACGGCGCCGGACGCCTTGACGACGTGATTCAGTCCATACAGCTCACGGCGTTTGTGGAACACCGACGTCTCCGGTGAATTCAGGTACTTGGGCTCGCCCTGGTCGATGATGCGGCCACCGAACCCGATACAGCGCCCACGCCGATCATGAATCGGAAACATGATGCGATCGCGAAAACGGTCGTAATAGCCGCCACCGTCCCGCTCGACGGTCAACCCCGCCTGCAACCGCAGGGCTTGTTGGGTAACGCTGGCGCCTTGTAAGGCCAGGATCGTGTCCCAGTTGTTCGGGGCGTAACCAATCCCGAAACGCTTGGCTATTTCGCCGGTTAAACCGCGGCGCTTGAGATAGTCGACGGCACGTGCGCGTTGCGGATGATCGCGCAGTAACCGCGCATACAAACGTTCGGCTTCGGCTAACACGCCGTATAACGCGGTGTAATTTTCGCTCGGTAACGCGCTACCGCCTTCGTATTCGACCGTGAGTCCCACGCGGGTTGCCAGATCATGCACGGCTTCGGCAAACGCCAAGCCATCATGGTTCATGACAAACCCTATGGCCGAGCCATGCGCACCACAGCCAAAGCAGTGATAGAACTGTTTATCCGGACTGACGGTGAAGGACGGCGTCTTTTCAGTATGGAAGGGGCACAGGCCCTGAAAATCGCGACCGGCTTTTTTTAGCGGCACGGCGCTGCTAACAATCTCCACGATATCGGCGCGGGCCAACAGCTGATCAATAAAGGATTTGGTGATGCGGCCGGCCATGCAAGCCCCGGGACTTCAAAGCGAGTGTCCCGAATTCTACTGGAAAGGTGGTGGTGATTTACGCGCCGTTGCGGATGCGCGAGGGCTTAAGACGCAAACGGATCAGTTTTGAGTTCCCGTTAAACGCGCTTTGACAGTGGCACTCACCGCGCTTAAATCCGCGCGGCCAACTAACTGCGGGCGCAGCTCGTTCATGACCTTGCCCATGTCTTTCATTTGCATCGCGCCGCAGCTCTGCAGCGCGCGCTCGATCAGCACGGCGACTTCGTCAGCGCCTAACTGGGTAGGTAAGTAGCGTTCGACGATCGCGAGCTCAGACCGTTCTTTATCCACCAAATCTTGACGTTTGGCGGCGTCGAATTGAGCAATGGAGTCGCGGCGTTGGCTGCAGAGCTTGGTCAGGAGGCCGACTAGCGTGGGTTCGTCGGGTGTCACGCGGGTATCGACTTCGATTTGCTTGATGGCCGCCAAAATCATCCGCAGGGTGATGAGTTCAGACTTGTTACCAGCCTTGAGCGCCGTTTTTACGTCGCTATTAAGCTGGTCCTTCAGCGTCGCCATTGCGTTCGCGTAGGAGAGAAAACGAGATTGGCGAGGTTACTAGTACGCGCGAACTTTACGTAGCGTCGACCGCGCGGCCTTCTTCTGCCAGCGTTTCACCGCGGCCGCTGCTTTACGTTTACGCTCTTGGGTCGGCTTCTCGTAGAATTCGCGTTTATGGACTTCAGCCAACACACCGGCTTTTTCACAGGCGCGTTTGAAGCGGCGCATCGCAATGTCGAACGGTTCGTTGTCGCGGATTTTTACACTGGGCATAGAGGCGATTATGTTCCGAGTTAAGGACTTGAGGGAGCAGGCGATGGTACCGAGCCGGTTTCAAAAAGTCCATATGAAGTCTGGGTTCTGAGCCTAGTACATGCGGGTTTTAGGCATCGAGACTTCGTGCGACGAGACCGGCATCGCGCTCTACAGCGGCAGCGACGGTCTGTTGGCTCATCGCCTCTACAGCCAAATCACGATGCATCAGGCGTTTGGTGGCGTAGTTCCAGAACTGGCCTCTCGCGATCACGTGCAAAAGCTGGTGCCGCTGATTCGGGCCACCCTCAAGGACGCCAATCTGACTCTCGCAGCCGTCGACGGTATCGCTTATACGGCCGGCCCCGGCTTGATCGGCGCGCTATTAGTCGGTGCGATGACTGGTCGGACCCTGGCGTGGGCGCTGGGACGGCCGGCGATCGGCGTTCACCACATGGAGGCGCACCTGTTGGCACCGATGTTGGAAGCCGACCCCCCGGCGTTTCCCTTTCTAGCCCTGCTTGTCTCCGGCGGGCATACCCTGCTTGTTCAAGTTGACGGCCTAGGCGCCTACCGTCTGTTAGGGGAGTCGCTCGACGACGCGGCCGGAGAAGCGTTTGATAAAACGGCAAAATTACTCGGCCTGGGCTATCCCGGCGGCCCGGCGGTTGAACAGCTCGCAGCCTCCGGACGGTCCGATCGTTTCACGTTCCCGCGCCCCATGACGGATCGACCGGGCCTCGATTTTAGCTTCAGCGGGCTGAAAACGTATTGCGCCAACACCGTGCGCAGCGCACCGACGGATGCCGCGACCAAAGCCGATATCGCGCGCGCGTTTTCGGATGCGGTGGTCGACACCTTTGTCATCAAATGCCGCCGTGCGATCCGTGCGACCGGGAGTCAAACCTTGGTGGTGGCGGGCGGCGTCAGCGCGAATCAAATGTTACGCGCGGGTCTCGATGCCATGGGCCGCGCGCTAAACGTGCGGGTGTGTTACCCGTCGCTCAAATTTTGCACGGACAATGGCGCGATGATCGCGTATGCCGGATATTTGCGACTCGCTGCAGGGCAACGCGAGCCGCTCGGCTTCAAAGTGCGCGCGCGCTGGCCCTTGGTGGATGCGGTGTTGGAGGCGGATTCGTCGATGCCCGCGGCATGAGGGGACGGAGTGCTTTTAAGCGCGTGATTTTCAAATACGACTCTCGGTCCCGTTCAGCAGTCGCTCGATGTTCGCGCGATGCCGCCAAAATACCGCGGCCACTATCACCATCGCGCTGCCAATCAGCGGCGATGGTAACTTCAAGGCCATCGCGACGAGTGGTGCCAGCAAGGTCGCGACGAGCGCGGCGAGTGATGAATAGCGCGTGACGCCGGCCACGACGAGCCAGGTGACGATGAACGCCACGCCTAGTCGCCAATCGAATCCGGTCAACACACCGATCTGGGTCGCGACCCCTTTGCCACCGCGAAACCCGAAAAATAGGGGATACAGGTGCCCTGCGAACGCCGCGAGTCCCGCGAGCGCGATGGTGAGTGTCGGCAGGCCGAATTCCCACGCGGCGAGTACCGGGACCACGCCTTTCATTACATCGCCGATGAGCGTCGCGGCGGCGGCGAATTTCCCAAAGCTCCGGAGCACATTGGTCGCCCCGGGGTTTCCTGATCCGACCGCACGCGGATCACCCTTGCCAAGTGCCCGGCTGACTAAAATCGCGGCCGACAGCGACCCGATCAAATAGCTAGCAATGACATAGAGCGCGGCGGTCACGCGAGTATTGAACGGGATGCGATCGCGCTAATCAAGCGGAACAT
>JAYUEZ010000440.1:0-9929 GCA_043738965.1 Gammaproteobacteria bacterium | reverse complement strand
TGTTTGATTTCAGCGAGGCGAATAATTAGCGGGGCGAGTTGGAACGGGATCGTAGCCCGAGCTTCCCCACGGATGGCAACGCAACAATCGCTTTAACGTTAGCCAAGCCCCGCGTCCGGGGCCATGAATCTGAAGTGCCTCTAGACAATACTCGGAACAGGTCGGCAGATGGCGACAACGCGGACCCAGCAGCGGTGACAGCGTATAACGGTATACATGCACTAGCCCCCGCAGCGCGCGCGTCATACCGGACATCGGATCATTCCGCCGTGGCGCGCTCGCTGGCAAAATAGCTGGGCTTGGCAAACCGGCAACTACAGTAGTAACAATCGACACTGGCTTTCCCTTCGAAGCGCAAATAAACCAGGGGGTGACCTAGTGTGCCACCGCCACCATTGCAGCCCGCGGTTTCTTCTCCCTCATCGACTCTGACAATTTCACGTGGTTCCATGCCGTAACTCCGAGCTCGCGCAGCGCGATCATGACCAAACATTGGATGTGTCCTATAGTATCAGAAAGTGTTCCTCCTCCCGGTTGGTCGAGGCGCTTAAAATATTAAGGAGCAGCCCATGACGAAGGTCAGTCTTCAATCCACGGTCAAAGTTTCGCCCGATCAACTCTGGAAGCTGATTGGACAATTCAATGCACTCCCCGATTGGCATCCGGCCGTGCGGAGCAGCAAGCTCGAAGACAATGGTCGACTGCGTCGCCTTAACCTCATGGGCGGCGGTGAAATCGTCGAGCGGCTGGAGACCATCGACGAGAAAGACCGGATGTACCGCTACAGCATCGTCAGCGGCCCCCTACCCGTCGCTAATTACACCGCCACGCTGCACGTTCGCGACGATGGCAAAGGCAACGCGGTGGTCGATTGGTCGAGTGAATTCGAACCTGCGGGCGCGGCGGAAATGGATGCCATGAAAGCCGTCCAGGGCATCTATCAGGCCGGCTTCGACAATCTAAAGAAAATGTTCGGCATGTAGCCCCGGCATCACAAGAAATCTCATGAGTGAAGTGCGCTATACCGAAGATCATGCCTGGGTGCTGATCGACGACGACGGAGTCGCGACGATCGGCATCTCGGATTACGCCCAAGAACAACTCGGCGATATTGTCTACGTCCAATTGCCGGACGTGGGGCGCGACATCATCCAGGGCGAAGACGCGGTGATGATTGAATCCGTCAAGACCACCGGTGAAGTTAAATGCCCTATCGGCGGTCGCGTGATCGAAATCAATGAGATCTTGAGCGATAGTCCCGAGCGAGTTAATGAATCACCGCTGGAAGACGGCTGGTTATTTAAGCTTGAACCGACCGATGAATCAGAAGCGGAAGATTTAATCGATGCCGATGATTATGACGATTTGATTGGATCATTGTCTTAGTATGGTAGGACGCGCGGCGTCGGGAAAATGTGCTTCGAATTCCAACAGTACTGGCGCGATCGCGGCCCCCAGTACCATCTGTGGGTCGGAGGCCTCCTTCCCTTCCTTGGCCTCGCGCGCCGCAATGGCGCGCGCGGCGGTGTTGAACGCCGCCGTGAATGAATGAGTGCTCGCGAGCGCATCCTTAAAATAAGCTTCACCGAAATACGTCCACCGGTTTTCATGCGCGCAGCCGAATGAAGTCTTGTCCTTGGCGGCGGCCGTGATGACTAATGTGTCGGGACTACTCAATGGGGCGATAAATTGTCCTGAATAGCAGGCTGACACCACCACTACACGCCATTTGATGCCGGCGTTGTCCAACACGCGGCGTAAGGCATCGGGTGTTAGATCGTTCAGTCCCAAATCTCCCAGTTCGATCGCGAACCGTCCGTCCTGCGCGCCGTGCGACGTCATGAATAGGAACACGATGTCTTCGTCTAGCTGCATGCGTGCGGCCAGGTGCCCAAAAATGTAGGCGAGATTCGGTCGATTGGCCAACGGATGGTCGGTCAGGCTGGTGTAGTTGTTGATCAGCCGCACGGTCCGCGCGCCCGTTCCGAAGCGCTCACCCATGATCTGACTTACCTGCAGGACTTCACGTTTAAAGACGTCTTCCTCGCCATAACCGCCAAAGGCGACGAGATAAAGATCGCGTTGTCCACGCTTGCTCGGTTCGATCGCCGCAAGCTCGTGATCGAGCAACTCCGCCTGCCGGTAGTACGTATCTTCCACATTGATCGCGGGCCGGCGCGTTTCGTTCGCGCGAGCAACGAGCAACGCCTCATCCGGCAACCACTTCACGTTCGCGTACAGCATGCAGCCGTAGGCCGCGACACCCATCAGCGCAGCCGGTCGGAAGTTGCCCGCGATTTGGGTATAGGCGCGGATAAACACCGCGATTTGCCACCCGAAAAAGCCCGACCACAGGTGGCTTCCATAATGAGTAAAGCCTGCCTCGCTAATACGTGGCCAGGCCGTGAGCAGCACTAGCCAGATCACCCAAAGAATGACATCGGCGGCCGCGAGCGCGACCGCCAAGCGCAGATAGAGCGCCGCATTGCCGGCGATCAACACCACCACTGCCAGCGCAGCGAGCCACGTGTACCCACGCGCCGCGCCGACCACCCCACCCCACCCCGACCAAGCTACGGGTCCCGCAATCTGCGACCAATCGGACACTAGCGCCGCCGCCCAACCCATCGCGAGTAGAATAACCAGCTGCGCGATCGATACTTCGAAATCCGCGCGACGCAACGTCGTGAGCCGCGCCCCGGCACGTAGATTTTTGATCAGGCATTGATACATTGCGATAAGGTCGAAATTAAGGCTCAATGCGCGGGCTCCAGGACCATGGTTAGTTTACAGAGGAATCTAGAGTGCTGAGTTCGAGCGAACGTCGCGCGTTGCGCGCCCAATCTCATCGTTTGAAGCCCACCGTGATGCTGGGCCAGCACGGCCTGACACCAGCGGTCGTGGCGGCGGTCAACGAAGCGTTGACGACGCACGAATTAATCAAGGTGCGGATCCGTGGCGTCGAGCGTGACGATCGTAGCAGCTTTGTCACAGACATAGCGGCGCAGGTCGAAGCGGAGGTGGTACATACCATCGGGCACATTCTGACCCTTTATCGCAAGAATCCGGAACCTGCGCCGCAGGCGCCGGTGAAACGCACGAATCGACCGCAGACCACAGCGCGAGGTAAGTAAAAAAAATGGAAGCCGATCTAGTCGTTTTGGGCGCCGGACCAGGCGGTTATACGGCGGCCTTTCGCGCCGCTGATCTCGGTCTGAATGTAACGCTCGTCGAACGCAATCCAACGCTGGGTGGGGTGTGTCTCAACGTGGGATGCATCCCATCCAAGGCGTTGCTGCATGCCGCGAAAGTGCTGAGCGATGCGCGCGCGATGGCTGCCCATGGCATCACGTTTGGCCCGCCCAAGATCGAACTCGATAAACTGCGTGCTTGGAAATCGAAGGTTGTTGGCCAACTCACACACGGTTTGGAGGGGCTGGCCAAGCAACGCAAGGTGACCGTACTGACCGGCGCCGGCGTGTTCGTCTCGCCGCGTGCCTTGCGGATCACGAATGGCGCTGCGATTACCGAAATCAACTTCAAACAAGCGATCATCGCGGCGGGCTCCGAGCCCATTCAACTTCCCGGACTACCCTACGACGATCCGCGGCTTATCGATTCCACCGGAGCGCTTGAACTTGAGCAAATTCCGGCCCGCTTGTTGGTGATAGGCGGCGGCATTATTGGGCTTGAAATGGCCACGGTGTACGCCGAGCTTGGCAGTGCCGTCACGGTGGTGGAACTCATGGATGGCTTAATGCCGGGGACCGACCGCGATCTCGTCAAGCCGCTTGAGAAAAAACTTAAAAATTTATTAGCTGCCATCCATACCAACACCAAGGTGACGGCGGTCAAGGCGAATAAGAAAAGTCTCGTGGTGAGTTTTGAAGGGAAGAGCGCACCGGCCGATGCTGAATTCGACAAAGTCTTGGTCGCCGTTGGTCGCCGCCCTAATGGCAAACTCATCGGTGCTGAGCACGCCGGCGTCGCCTGCGACGAACGCGGATTCATCCTCAAAGACGCGCAACAGCGCACCAACGTTCCACATATTTTCGCGATCGGCGATGTCACGTTAGGCCCGATGCTTGCGCACAAGGCGAGTCACGAGGGCAAGGTGGCGGCGGAAGCGGCCGCGGGCCACAAAACTAGCTTCGACGCGCGCGTGATCCCATCAGTGGCGTACACCGATCCCGAAGTGGCGTGGGCCGGCGTTACCGAAGGCGAAGCGCAAGCAAAAGGGATTGCGTACGAAAAAGCCGTGTTCCCCTGGGCAGCGAGTGGTCGCGCGCTCAGTCTTGATCGTAGCGAAGGCTTTACGAAGCTAATTTTCGACAAGACGGACCGGCGCATCATCGGCGCTGGCATCGTTGGCACGAGTGCCGGCGATCTGATCTCCGAAGCCGCGCTCGCCATTGAAATGAGTTGCGACGCCGAGGATATCGGCCTCACGGTCCATCCCCATCCAACGTTATCCGAAACCGTGGCCATGGCGGCGGAAATGTTCGCCGGGACGATTACCGATCTCTACCTCCCGAAAAAGAAGAGCTAGCAGTACGGAGGTAATTTACGCCGCGTTTTTTTTCGCATCGCGTTTTAGATCTGGCAGCAACAAGCTCATGGCCTCGATCACCATTTGATCCGCTTCGGTCATTACTTCTTCCACCAGATGCTCGTCTAGTTGCGTGAGTTGCATGGCAACGATGTCGAACGGTGGTACCGGCTCGTCCGCGTCCGAATGCCACAGGGCGGCGCGACTGATGGCCGCGCCGATGTGGAGCATCGACGTTTCATGCGCGAGCGCTGGCGGCACTTTCGAGATGTCGTGCATGTGCAGGCGCACAGGTTCATAAAGTTCGGGTGGCAACTGCCACTGCTTCAATAGTTCGGCGCTCACATCAGCATAGTCAAACCCGAGGTGCTGGCGCTGCGCGTGGACCAGCGGAATTTGGCGCCGAATCGCGGTGTCGCGCATCTCACTGTACGCAGGCGGCATCTTGAACGCGATGATGAGGTTACCGATGTCATGCAATAGCCCGGCGACAAAGAGACGTTCGGCGTTGCGGATGCCGCAGCGCTTAGCGGTGAGGCGCGCGACGACGGCGCAATAAATGCTCCGTCGCCAGAAGTCGTAAATATCCAAGGCCTTGGATTGAATCTTGAACAGCGAACCCACCGCGGCGCTGGCGAGCGCTAAATCGTGCACTTGATTGAGCCCGAGCACCTGCACGGCGCGACCAATGGAATCTACCTTGACCGCAAGCCCGACATAGGCGCTGTTCGCGATCCTTAAAATGCGCGCGGTAAGGCCCGGATCGTTGCTGATAACTTCCGTCATCTCGTTAAGCGATGAGTTGGTATCGTTCACCAGCTCCTGAATTCGCAGGTACGATTTGGGCAGCGGGGCGACGTCTTTGACGTCTTTGATTAGTTCCTTCAGCTCCATTCAAACCTCCTTAGGCGTCACGCAGTGCGGGGCATAGCCGCCCTATCGACCTCCCATGGGTCGACTTGAGGTTAGAAGTGCGACGCACTCGACGATTCGTGCGCGCGCCTCGGTCGAACGCGCCGTCCGTGATGGAAGAGATTCGCGCGCGTACCTTCAAGGTCAGCCCTCATTCGGCTACACTGCGCCGCGACCAAGCCAAGCCCACAAGCATGGCAATGCTCGCACCCCGGAGAGGTGGCAGAGTGGTCGAATGCGGCTGACTCGAAATCAGTTGTACGTTTGCGCGTACCGGGGGTTCGAATCCCTCCCTCTCCGCCAAAGAATCAATAACTTGCCTACCGAACGCCCTTATAAAAAGGGCCTTTCCTGCTGTTTTTAGTGTCCCTGGTACTTGAGTGCTCGCGGTGCAAGGCGTAGCATTGCGACGGATCAAGTTGCGGGATTTAGTATCCCTTTAGTATCCCCAGAATCGTTTTCGTGTCAGCGGTGAGGGTGCTGATATGGCACAGCGACAGCAGATAACGCAGGACAAACAGGCACGAGCGCTCACCGCAGAAGCAGCGGTTTATGAGCACGCCGTCAAAGGCGGTCAGGGCTTACGACTGCGGGTAGCGCCCACGGGTCGCAAGGTATGGATGTATCGTTATCGAAATCGCGTCACGAAGGCGCTCGAGCGCATGGTGTTGGGGACCTATCCCAAGATGAGGTTGGCGGACGCGCGCGCCGCTGTGGAGCGTCAGCGGGGCATCGTCGTCGAACACGGCAGTGCTCGACAGTATCGCGAGGCTGACCATGCCGAGAAACGCCGCGCACTGGCTAATAAACTCGCCACGAACGAACGCTGCGAGTTCACCGTCCGCAAGCTAGTCGATCAATATCTTGATGAAGCCAGCGACACGCTCAAAGGATGGCGCGAAGTCGATCGGGCGTTACGCAAGTACGTCGTGGCTGTGATTGGCGAAACGCCCGCGCACGAAGCCACCCGCAAAGACGTTATCGCACTGCTCGACAAACTGAATAAGCGCGGAGCACGGGTCCAGGCAAACCGAGTGCTGGCCTATTTTCGGCGATGCTGCAACTGGGCGATTGCCCAGGACAAGCTTGCGGCGAACCCCTGCGCGATGATTGAGCGCAATTCGGAGCATGCGAAAGAGCGCTTTCTATCCGAAACCGAGATAGCGCGCTTTCTTAATAACCTTCCCGCGAGTGGAATCGACCCATCGATTGCCGATTTATATCGACTTATTTTGTTGACTGGCTTACGCCCCGGCGAGGCTGCCGCGCTTACCATCGACGATATCGACTTTGAAGCTAGGACGATCCGGCTCACTTACACCAAGAATGGGCGCACGCATTTCGTCCCAGTGAGCAAGCCTGTATTCGCTATCATCAGGCGGCATGAGCAGGACGGCGTTAAATGGTTGTTCCCAGCAATGCGCGATCCCAGGAAGCACATCCGTCCCGACGCGCTCCAGCGACCACTGCGGGAATCGTTACGGAAACTAAAGATTCTACCGGCGACCCCGCATGACTTTCGGAGATCGTTCGCCACCGGTCTTGCACGAATTGGCGCGCCACGGCTGTTAATTTCGCTAGCGTTGAATCACACCATTCCGGGTGTCACTACCGTCTATGACCGACACGGTTACGAGCGCGAATTGCGGAGGTGGTTCGACGCGTGGGGCAATCATATAGATGGTTTGTCGACCCCACAGAGATCCGACAAGTCAACTAGGGCCGCATGACTGTGCCAATTTCAGCGAAAACGTCGTCAATGAATATGCTTTATTGGACGCCTGTCCAGATAATCGTTTGGGTTATGTACCGGGACGCAAAGATATTGGATGAGATCGCTAAACAGGCTCACCCTAAAGGACCGTCCATAGAACTTTGCGCAGTAACCGAAAGCTATCTTGTGGTTAATTCCGTGGCAGGACAGCCGAAGCCGGGATTACAAAACCGTTACGACTGACATCATTGATGCGTTGGTGAGTGGCGTAATTGTAGCCTTCGGTATTGTGAACAATAGCAGTGAAGTGCAAGAAATCGCGCCATTCAAGTGGTATGGAATGCGGTTGCGGTCGAAAAACGGTCGATGGTTCGCTGGCCCGCCAGGTGTCGATCAGGACGGTGCGACGAAAATACGCAAGCTGAAATTTTCGGTAGCGAAAATATTAGAGCGCTGGCCCGAACTCGATTTGCCCAAACCAACAATTGAATCAATCGAGACAATCATCGAATTGCCTGAGCCGGAAATTATCGACCGCGAGCCGGTAGCGCCTACGCTATGTTGGCGCCGGCCTCGGATTGAGCCATCGTGCCGACGCCAGATTGAGCCAACCTTTAAGGCCTAATCACCAACATTGATGCGGCTGCTGGGCCGGTCGGGCTGGCTCAATGTAACTTCGGCAGACACCCTTGGAAGTGGCTCAAATCAACGTCGGCGCCAACAAAATAGGTTAGACGCGCCGTTTGCGCCGAGTAAAACCTAAGCCGACCGCACCAATGCCAAGCAACGCGAGGCTGGTGGGTTCTGGCACGGTGGTCCCGCCAACCACGGTGCGCGTGAAGGCGCAGTCTAGATTTTGACCTGGGCAGGTCTGCGCGAAAGGGGTGAAAAAGAATTTATTGGTGCTGTCCGAAAACTGGAATCCAAGTTCTGCGTTGAAAAACGTATAGGTCCCGGGTGCCGCCGTCCCGCCGGTTGGGGTAAAAGTTCCGAAGAGAAACGGCGTTACGCTGCCGGGCAGCAAATCTAGATTTAGCGGACCAATAAACATCGAGCCGAAGTTGAGATCATAAGGCGGTCCGGCATTGCATCCGAAGCTCGCGCCGCATTCAGCGCCGACATTGATCAACGTGCGGGTCACGTCCGCAGGATCGCCACCCGCCGCGAGGATGGCTGCGTCGGTTAGAAGGCTACGAGGGTCCAGGGCACCTGTTGCGTCGGTCTTTAGCGGGTCAGATTTGGCGTCGAGCGTTAGGGTCAGGAAGATGGGAATCGCATCGTTGGGGCCGACAATGCCAGTTGGCGAGTCGAAGGTTAGGGTGGCGATAACGCCTGCCGGTGCCTGACCAGCGAAGGCGAGCAAGGTTGATAGCAGCGCCGTTTTAAAGATCGTTTTCATATTTTCATTCCTATAAGTTTAGTTTTGCCGGCCGATTGCAGCAGTTCGGCTATCTCGCACTTAACACAGCAAGCCATGTGCCAAGCGAGCTTCTAAATATTTAAATCAACCGCTTACATTCGCACCACAGACCCTCCTGGAACCTAGTCATGAAGTGGTGTAAAAATTCTGGACACTTTTTCTCGTACAAAATCGGCAGCGAGCAGCGAGAGTTTTTGCCTGCCTATTAGTATTCGCTGCAAAAACATGACGATAAGACGTTGGCGCAGATCTGCGATGGTGTAAGAATTGTAGACACTTGCCGGTTTTGATCCTGCCGAGGTCACTATTCCGAGTACGTCGCCATTCATAACATTGCCATATTGATCTGTATGAGTTGCTCTGGTTGTGTTTAGCCGGGTAACAACCCGGCAGCGGACACACGCAGAGAGATTGAGCCGCTTTGAGTCATCGGACTGTTGCCGCCGACGTCGATTTGAGCCTTCCGCAAGGTGTCTGCCGCTCTCACGTTGAGCCAGTCCGGCGTGCACAGCAGCCGCGCCGCCGTTGGTGTTTAGGTCTTTAAAGCTGGCTCATATCAGCGCCGGCACGATGGCTCAATTTGAGGTCGGCGCCAACAGCGGTTATCTTCTATACTTTATCTTCTATACTTTTAGTGTCGCACTGGATGGGCGATAACTCCATCAAGTGGCCCGGCAAGCTATCAATCTGACACTAACGACGAAGCGGAACGCCCGCCACCCCTACGCCACCATAAAGGGTTCAAAGCCTTTGTTGGCAGCGGCTAGGCACTCCTGCCGATACATCCCTGCGCCGCCGAAATAGAACAACACCGCGTGCGGCTTGCCAGGGATGTTATCGCCCATGAACCAGGAGCGTTCGGCCTTCGTCATGAGGGTCGCGTTCACGAGGTCGTTCATATGCACGCCCCAGTCAGCGACGGCCTCGGCGGTCGGCTCCATAGCCTGGTAGTCGTTGTCGCGCAGATGGCGCAGCGCGCGACCGATCCAATCGACGCAGCCATCGATCACGACGGGGATGTTCGCGAACGGGCTCTGCGGTCCCCCGACCATGAAAAGATTGGGAAATTTGTCTACCGTGATCCCGAGATAGGTCTGCGGGCCGCCCGTCCATTTCTCGCCGAGCGCCGCACCGTCGCGGCCGCGGATGTCCATGGCTTTCAAGGTGCCAGTCACGGCGTCGAAGCCAGTCGCGAAAATGATCATGTCGGTCTCGTATTCGTCGGTCTCCGTACGGATACCGCGTTCCGTTATCTCCGTGATCGGATTGTTCCTGACATCGACCAGCGAGACGTTGCCGCGGTTGAATGTCTCGTAGTAGAAGTGACCGAGCGG
>JAYUEZ010000439.1:0-3776 GCA_043738965.1 Gammaproteobacteria bacterium | reverse complement strand
TCGCCCGATCCTTCGTGCTCAACATCCCTAAGATTACGTGCGTCTTTGCCACCGCCGGCAAGGTCATCAGGGTCGCGACGAAATACTCGACCGCTTGCGCGTTATGCGCCACATCTAAAATGAATTCGACGGCACCGGGGAAACGCTGGAAGCGTCCGGGTAAAACGGTGGTCGCTAACGCACGCATGATCTGATCTTTGCTGACCGGATGCCGGCCTTGCAGACGTTCAACGGCTTTCAACACCCCGGACGCATTCCGTAATTGATAACCGCCGACCAGGCTTGGTTTCGGCAGATGATCGAGCACGCAGTCCGGCGACCACCAGGTCCACTGTCCGTCATCGTCAACAAAATAGAAACTTTGACCGAGTAGATCCAGCGGCGCCCCGCGCGCCGCCGCCGCATCGATCAACGATTGTGGCACTTGGGGATCCGAGCAGATCGCTGGTCGCCCGGCGCGCATGATGCCGGCTTTCTCGCGTGCAATGGCTTCGCGCGTATGCCCCAGCCACTCGACGTGATCGATATCGAGCGTCGCGATCACGGCAACATCGGCGTCCACCACATTCACGGCGTCGAGACGTCCGCCCATACCGACTTCTAAAATGGCGAGATCGAGCGCCGCGTCGGTAAAGAGTTGCAACGCGGTCAACGTGCCGAATTCGAACACCGTGAGCGGGATCTCCTCGCGCGCCAGCTCAACGGCCGCGAAGGCCTCGCAGATGGGCGCATCGTCGACGGGCTCATGCATGATTTGAATGCGTTCGTTGTAGCGCACGAGATGTGGCGAGGTATAAGTCGCCACGCGATAGCCGGCTTCGCGATAAATCCGCTCCAACATCGCGACCGTCGAACCCTTGCCATTGGTCCCACCGACCGTGATCACCGTGTACGGCGGTGGTAGCAAACCCATGCGCTCCGCGACCGCACGGCAACGGTCCAAATCGAGTTCGATGTCCTTGGGGTGCAACGATTCCTGCCACGCCAGCCACTCGACAAGCGTACGCGTTGCCTGCAGTGGACTAGCCGCGATAACTTCCGTCATCTAGCGTGCAGCGCCCGGCGGCGCGCCGCGCGACAGCGGTGTTTCGGCATGGGTGAAAATGCCGAGCAGAGCACCAATCCGTGCCCGCAACTCGCGCCGATCGCAAATCAAATCCACGGCGCCATGCGCCAACAAGAATTCGCTGCGCTGAAATCCTTCGGGCAATACCTGGCGCACGGTTTGTTCGATGACGCGCGGCCCCGCAAAGCCAATCAGCGCATTCGGTTCGGCGATGATGAGGTCGCCGAGCGTGGCCAAGCTCGCGGAAACGCCACCCATGGTCGGATCGGTAAGCACTGAAATATACGGTAGATGATGTTGCTTGAGATCCGCGAGCACGGCGCTGGTCTTCGCCATTTGCATCAGCGACACCAACGCTTCTTGCATGCGCGCGCCGCCACTCGCGGCAAAACAGATAAACGGGATCCGCTCTTCGATCGCACGCCGGACACCGCGCACGAAGCGCTCACCGACGACCGATCCCATCGAGCCCCCCATGAAACCAAATTCAAACGCCGCGGCAACCACCGGCATTCCGCTCAGCGTGCCGCGCATTACCACCAAGGCGTCAGTCTCGCCAGTTTCCTTCTGCGCGCTCACCAAGCGATCGCGATAGCGTTTGGTATCCTTGAATTTCAAGAAATCGACTGGCGCGAGGTTAGCGCCGATTTCGTGCGTCGCGCCGGGATCAAGGAAGCTCGCGAGCCGTTTGCGCGCCGTAATTCGAATATGGTGTCCGCATTTAATGCAGACATCGAGGTTACGTTCGAGCTCGGCGCGATAGAGCACGGCCTTACACGCCGGGCAACTGCTCCAGACACCTTCGGGAATGGATTTTTTGGCCGAACCCTCGGTCCGGATCCGTGATGGCAGTAACTTTTTAAACCAATTCATGCGCGCGACCGAGCTACGCCGCGTGGCGCGCGTCGAGCGCCGAACGTAGGCTAGCGACAAAACCTTCGAGCGCCTGCGCAGTGGCCGCGATCGAGCCTTGGTGCTGTTCGATGATTTCGACCAACGCACTGCCGACAATCACCGCATCACACAGTGGCGCGAGGGCCGCGGCCGTCGCCGCGGATTTCACGCCAAAGCCGACACCCACGGGCAAACTAGTCACCGCCCGAATTTCTTTGATTTTGGCCGTGACCTCCTCGGTGGCGAAGGTCTTGCCGCCAGTCACGCCTTTGACGGAAACATAATAAACAAATCCCGAAGCGCGTTCGCATACGTCGCGGATGCGTGTCGCGTCGGAGGTTGGCGCCAAGAGATAAATATGATCGAGGCCAGCGCGTTCGAACTCGGCATGACAGCTGTCCGCTTCTTCCGGTGGCAGGTCAACGGTTAATACGCCATCAACGCCGACCGCCGCCGCCTGTCGCGAAAACTCGGCATAACCCATGCGTTCGATCGGATTTAAATAACCCATCAGCACCACTGGCGTGGTTTGATCGGTTGCGCGAAACGCGGTTACCAACGCGAGCACTTTGCGCAAAGTCATCCCACCGTCGAGCGCCCGCTCGCTGGCGCGCTGGATGATGGGGCCGTCCGCCATCGGATCAGAGAATGGCACACCTAACTCGATAATATCCGCGCCGCCGCGCACCAAGGCATGCATGCCGGCAAGCGTAATCTCGGGGGTGGGATCGCCCGCGGTAATAAAGGTCACGAGACCCTTACGGTTGTGTAGCCTTAAGTCGGCGAATCGCTGCTTTATTCTGCTCGTTGTCATGTGCGCCAGATTTTTTTCGATCGCGGATCGCTTACAACGAGATCCCGGCGCGTGCAGCGACGGTTGGGATGTCTTTGTCGCCGCGGCCGGATAAATTGACCACGAGAATTTGCTCGGGCCGCATGCGCGGCGCGATCTTCGCCGCATAGGCCAAGGCGTGGCTCGATTCCAGCGCGGGCATGATACCTTCGGTGAGCGTCAAGGCACGAAAAGCATCGAGTGCTTCGGTATCCGTAATGGCGACGTAGCGCGCCCGGCCGCTATCCTTTAGCCACGCATGTTCAGGTCCAACGCCAGGATAATCGAGGCCCGCCGACACCGAGTGCGTCTCGATGATCTGGCCGTCATTGTCTTGCATCAGATAGGTTCGATTGCCGTGCAGTACACCAGGAGCCCCGGCATTCAGCGGCGCGGAATGGCGACCCGTGTCGATGCCATCCCCGGCGGCTTCAACGCCGATCAATTCAACGTTTGTATCGGTCAGAAAGGGGTAGAAGATCCCGATCGCATTCGATCCACCACCGACGCAGGCGACGATGGTATCCGGCAGGCGACCCGCCTGAGCTAGACATTGGCGCCGTGTTTCGCGCCCGATAATCGCTTGGAAATCGCGCACCATCATGGGGTACGGATGCGGCCCGGCAACCGTGCCGATGATGTAGAAGGTGTCGTCGACATTGCTGACCCAATCGCGCAAGGCTTCATTTAGCGCGTCCTTGAGGGTCTTCGAGCCCGAGTGCACCGGGGTCACTTCGGCGCCCAATAATTTCATGCGAAACACATTGAGCGATTGGCGTTGAATGTCGCTCGCGCCCATGTAGACGCGACATTGCATGCCAAAACGCGCGGCCACGGTCGCGGTGGCGACGCCGTGTTGTCCGGCGCCGGTTTCAGCGATCACACGCGCTTTGCCCATCCGCCGTGCGAGCAGCGCCTGACCAACCGTGTTGTTGATCTTATGCGCGCCCGTGTGGTTTAAATCTTCGCGCTTGAGATAAATTT
>JAYUEZ010000438.1:0-3791 GCA_043738965.1 Gammaproteobacteria bacterium | reverse complement strand
GTTTCCGTGTAATGGCGGGACGACCACCTGTGACGCCTTGTGGATGGGGCTGCCGGTGGTCGCCTTGACTGGTGAGACGTTCCTTTCGCGCGCGAGCTACAGCATCCTAAGTGCGGTTAATCTCACCGGCTATGCGGCAGCCGATGTCACCGCCTATCAGGATATCTGTGTCAAGGCGAGTCGTGAGTTGGAAACTCTTGCTCGCGTGCGTGCGCAATTGCGGAAGCAACTGACGACGTCGCCGCTGCTCGCGGCCCCGGCGTTTACGCGTGATTTAGAAGCGGCGTATCGCGCCCTCTGGCAACGTTGGTGCGCCTGCCACTAGTGGCGGGTCGGATCGCAAGGACCCACCAGTGCGGGGCTGTGCGCTGGCAATTATGCTCATCATCGGCCCGATACACGCGTGTACACGCTAGTTGAAACTCACCCGGTTGCCGATGTCGCGCAACGAGTGCACCATTCAGAATGTCATCGCCACCGCATGCGCTTTCATCTTTGCCGCATCACGTGCTGCACTATCCATGTCCGGTCCGAATAAAGTTTTCTCGATCAGGATCGTCGCAACGTCAGTAATCCCGATCGCCCGCAACCAAAGTTCTAGGTACTGCCGTTGCAGATCCCAGATTTCCGGTGCAAGGCCGGCTGCGTTGTACTCCACGCCGCGCGCGTAAATGATCGCCGCTTTGCGATGGGTCAGGAGTCCATTGAGACCGTTCTCGTCAAAAGTAAACAGCAGATCCTTCTGGGTGACACAGTCGATGAAATGCTTGAGCTTGTATGGAATCGTGTAATTCCACATCGGCACGCTAATGACTAATTTGTCAGCGCGCTGAATCCGCGCGGCAAGCCCGCGGATCGTGAGCCATGCCTGTTCTTGCGTTGGGCTCAGCGGTACGCCAGCGATCCCTGCGTACTTCGCATCCAAGGTCTCGCCGTCAAATTCTGGTAGCGGGGTGTGCCAGACATCCAACGTATCGATCGTGTCACTTGAATGCGCGGCGCGATAGGTTTCGAGGAAGGCTTGCGCGACCTCGATGGATGCCGATCGTTGCTTGCGCGGGGACGATTCTATGTAAAGCAGGTGGGCCATGCGGTGTACTCCTTGGTGGTCAAGACTCTTCCACGAGATCGCCGACGCAGAAATGCGCCAGGTGTTTTTCAGCTAGTTTGCTGTGATAGTCGCCAAACTCTGCGGTGGCATCTTTACCGGCGTGCATGCGGGCCATGAAGGCCCCACCCGGGTGGCGATCTTTCCATTAGGTGAAGTCGTAGACCTTACCACGGATGATGATCCAACAATCTTCGAAGGTGTTGTGTTGCGCTACTTCGGCCCGCGTGACTTTGCGATCGTTGGTGCGTGACACCGGCGGGACCCATAAATTCATCGCCACTTGTTTCCGCGCTTCGAGCGCAGCCGTTCGCGAGCGAAAATCCCAGGGACCGCGCTTCTTTGGCGGTAGTTTTTCGCCGATGTTTCGCGCATCGAAGGCATAGATCCAGGAATCGTCGTTGCCAGCGCGCTGATTGTGATTGAAGACCGGATAGTCGCGCTCATTCAGCGCTTTCAAAATCATCTGCCGTTCGGGGGAGTCCTCCGGTTCGAGATGCTTGAAGAGAAATTTGGGGGCGTTTATGCATGTGAACAGTGATCGGACAATACGACCCCCGTCCACCGCGCCGTGTGTGCTCTTGGGATCGCCGCCGTCGAGATCGACACCCAACCACTTGCACAGCCGCGCACCGTTCGGGGGATATTGAGTCCGGCGCCCGCCGTGCTCGGCGTTTTGGTTTGCTCGTAAACGTCGACCGAGGTGAATACGCCAGCTTGGCGTAACGCCAAAGCAGCAAACAATCCACCCATTCCAGCACCCACGATAACGGCTCGCATCAATCCACCCTTCAGAAGTTTTTGTCGCGCGCGCCACGAGCGACGGTCTTCGCCACCAACGAGCGACGCGGTTGGTAGGGTGAAACCCGGTTCTTTCTATCGAAATTATTTGGCGAGAGCAAGACTGGCTTTCCGAGACTATTGCCGTCAGGGAAAATTGTAGGCGATTCCCTACGCGATAGACGGTACCCACGCCGTCGGTGCGTGTGACGCGCGTTGCCAGAGGTCTACGAACGTCGGATAGTGGGCGTACCCTGCTGTGGTACCGATCGCAATACCGCGAACGAAGGTACCCACCGCAAATCGTAGTCACCGCTGATGACGTCCGCCGCGCCTCAACAAACTCCTTGTCAGACCCGTGGAAGTAACAAAACAAATTCTCGACGATTGAGGGTGCCCTGAATTTCGTCCGACGATTCAGAGCTGTCGGGCGACATCCAAAAAAAAATCTTTCGAAATCAACTGCCAAATGGTGGATGTCCCCGCTTCCGGTCATCCCCGCTTCCGGTCATCTAAATAGTGGATGTCCTCGCTTCCCGCTTCCCGCTTCCCGCTTCCCGCTTCCCGCTTCCCGCTTCCGGGACGCGGAGCGCCTCGACCGAATCGATTCATAGCTGCCAACACAGGCGCGATATGTCTAGGATTTTTTACAAATTTCCAGACGACGCTGCATTCCTCACTGCTTCAATCCGGATAACCTGCTGATTCAGATTGCGATTTTAAAACATGGCCCGGCATTTGCCGCGTCTTGGAACACTGCGCGTCTAAACCGCCCGGATGTAAAGATTCTAGACATCCCACTGACCTGACCGCGCAGAACTTTGTTAATTCTAGCCACAAGGACAATTCGCCATGCGCCTACAGTTCTTCCGTTATTACGTCCCGTTAGTGAGCGCGCTACTGTTCGGTCTACCTATAGCCAGCTACGCAACCTTCATTGCGGCGCCCGGCACCGAAGGACTGCAGGTGTTCGCTTCCAGTACCGATCACATTATTGCGACCTACGAAGGTAATTCCGCATCGTTCAGCAACGACCTGTTGCTGGTCGATGGCGTCGCCGTGGGCACCGATCTCTTCATCTTCAACAATCACACCAATAATGTTGGCGACACGTTGGATCTGGGGTCGTTTGCGATTGGCACAGAGCTCCTGTTTAGGCTCCATGTGAACACCACCAATACGGATTTTTTCACGGGCCCAGGCAGCCGCAACCCGGACGGTCAGGCGCATGCACGGGTGCAAACGGCGGGGCTGCCGTCACCCGAATTTGCAGCGAACGAAAGTTTAGTTAGTTTCGAAGATCTCCTTAACGGACCGTTCGATTTTAACGATCTTGGGTTCTCGTTTACTAATGTAGTGAACACGCAGCCCACTGTGCCCGAGCCGGCGAGCTTGGCCTTGGTTGGTCTAGGTCTGTTCGGGATCGGATTTGCGCGCCGCAAGGCCTCACGAGTCTAGACTCACCACTACGGTCAGCAAAAAATAATGGCGGATGTCGCTCGCAGTCGTTGCGAGCGACGCTGGGATTTTTACGCGCATCAACGGGCAAAAATGTTCAGAGCTTGTCTTTATGCTCTTACACAATGTTGAGAAATTCAGATCACCGCGCAAAAATTGCATCGTCGGATGACGGTCGATGGTAGATTGGCGGCATGTTTTGCGTAGATGCTCTCGAATACGGCGTTTGCACGCTGCGCGACAAAGGGAAACCTCATTAGCCATCCCCCTTTCCGCGATAAGCTGCGAGCGTCCGTGCTTTGAGTTGTGCACGGTCAACGATGGGCGCGGGGTAAGTGTCACCGATTTGCACACCCTGCATCGTTTGCTCGAGCGCGGTCATTCGCCATGGCGTGTGGATATGCTCCGTCGGGAGCTTGGCTAGTTCCGGCACGTAGCGTCGAAT
>JAYUEZ010000437.1:0-10013 GCA_043738965.1 Gammaproteobacteria bacterium | reverse complement strand
CGCCAGCGATGCGATAAGAAACTTTTTGTAATCGTTTCACTGAGATGAAATCTCTACATCGAGCGCGGTGATTGGTAGCAAGTGGCGACGCCATTGGTCATTGTTTCCATTAGAAGTAATTCAATTGGCATGCCAAGTGCGGTCGTGAAGATCAGCGCTAACTTCCCCTTTAAGACAGCGAGCTCCGCTTGCGCTAAAATTTAATCTGACGCAAATTTTTAAAGGACCAGCCATGATGAAAAGACAAGTTGGATAACTGCAGCAGCCAGCGTCGCGTGGTTGACGCTCGGGCAAATTGCCCGCGCGACCGACAATCACTCGGCGGGCGAAATACTCGACGACACGGTGATAACCACTAAGATAAAAGCTGCGCTGGTAGCCGATCCCATAACGAAAGCGCATTAAATTTCCGTCGATACTTTTAAAGGCACGGTGAAACTGAGTGGTTTCGTCGATAGTGCAGAAGCTGAGCGCCGCGCCGTTGAAGTGGCGAACGCTGTTAAGGGTGCGATGAAGGTCGAAGACGCGCTTCAGGTGCGCCACTAACGCATGCTTAATGGGAGCTGGCTCTAGCCGCGACTGAGGCGGCTACCACACTGCACTAAGGTGACGACGGCAGATCCGGTCGGCGCGTTAATTTCTCGTTCAAACCACTTAATCCGTAACGCCCGATCTCCTCATTCACGGCGATCCGCAGCACCCCCACGATACTAACTCCATTGACCACGGCGTCGAAGATCTTCCAACTGCCCTTCACCACGGTCATCCGGTAATCCACGCTTGCGACGGGCTTGCCCGGTCGCGTAACCCGCGTTCGAACGGTCAGCGTTGGTGTGCCTAACGGCAGTTTTTCGGCAGACGCTGACACGCTATTCAAGATCCGCACCTCGGCATCCATGTAGTCGGCTGCGTGAACGGCGTAGACGCGAAGCAGCAGCGCTCGATAACCATCGATAAAGGCTTGACGCTCGGCCCCACTGGCGGTGCGCCAGTGTCGTCCCAAGATCAAGCGACCGGATAGATCGATATCGATGTGCGGCAACACGATCTCGTCAACCAGGACACTCACCGCGACGCGGTCGATTGGATTGGTGCTGCGCATTTCCCGGCGCAGCGCGCTCCGCAAGGTTTCGATGGTGGACTGGATGACCATACTCGCCTCGTTCGGCGACGGCGTTGCTGCGGTCAACGTCGCGCTCACCGCTAGCAAAAAGAGACAAGCAACAGTACGCCGGGTCAGTGCCGTGGAGGAGATCAACGCCGTTTGCCTCTGCATCTTTCGGTCATCAAGTTTATCGGAGCCTTCAGCGGCGAGTCGACTCTAACACTGCTTGCTGGCTGGCCTGTTGCAAAAATTCCCGACGTTTGTTCTCCAGGTAGTCGTTGCGCTCGATCTCATGCAGCTGCAACGCGTATTGCTCAGTGAGATCAAACCAACGCGTACTGGCCCATTCGATGCGTTCCGCGGGCGGCACCGTAGCGCCTTCCAAATAAGCCTGTATCGCCAAGTAGTACCGCATCGTGTTTCGCTCCATCACCCCGCGGTCGCCAGTGATGTAAACCGGACGACCTTCAACATCTCGCGTGGTCACGGTGAAGCCCACTTTGCGGCTGCCCGCAGTCGCAAGGTAAGTCTCCATACTGAGGCGGGCGAGTCTTGAGGCGTGGTAGCGATAGAGGATTTCGAGCTCGGTCGTAGTACTCGACAATTCGCGGACCGCGACATCGATGACATAGTCCTTGGTATTAAGTGGTCCGCGTGCCGCCGATAGCGTCACGTTGAGCACGCCCGCGCTCGGCGCGGCGGCGACGAACTCATACGCTAAGGCGAACGCTTTCCCCAGCGGTTGAAATTCTTTACGGCCGCTGTAAACAATAACCCGCCCTCCGCTATTGCGGAAACTATCGTCACCAAAGAGCTTGTCCCCAACGGCCTTGTCTTGATAGATACAACCTTTCACGTTGAGATGGAAGGTAAGGAATTGACACCACGCTTGCGGGCTCGACAGCGCCGCGCTCACCGCTGTAAAGGGAAAATTAAGGCGTGCCTTGATCTCACCGGAGGCAATGCCGTTAGTAACTGCCGAGTGAACTTCGAAGGGCAGCCCGCTACTGTGCTCGCCTGATGTCACTGCTGAGGTCGCCGCGAGAGATCCAGCATTACTGCTTCGCGCGCTCGATACCAAGTATGAAATGCCGAATGAGACCGCAAAATAAACTAAAGCGCGTCGCGCCAACGACTGCCAATAGCGTTTGTTCACCAGACCCCAAAGGCGCTCGCCATCGCCAACATTAACAGCGGCACTCCAACTGACCACATCATCACGAGTTTCATGCTGCCTCCTTTTTGCATTCGGTGTTGGACCGTAACGCTCCCCTAAACCAACCTGTGCGGATCAGCGCGTGTCGGCCGGATAAGCGGCGCCGCCGCGTCATTCGATATCGCTACGCTGCTCGGGTTAAAGATCCATTAAGCTTGTAGTCGCAAACGCTATGCCAATCATTCAGGCTGCTGAATTCATCTTAGAAACCGTAACTTGCAAGGCGGAAGCGGGGGATCGGAAGCCCTCACAGCGCATCGATTAGAACTCTTACATAGTCGAATGTAAGAAGGCGCAGGCCAGCTAAGGCGAGCCCAAGGTCACCTGCACGGTGTGCGGCTTACCATCATCAACGAGCGGGATCTCGTGACGTTCAAGTACGGCGTTGTCGAGGATGACTGTCGCGACGCCATGCGTTGCGCCGTGCGGATTGACCACGGTAATTTCGTAGCGCGTGTTGCCGTGGCGATAATGCGCCACGAAGCTCGGCCAGTGACGTGGAATGCAAGGGTCGATGCGCAACCCCGCGCCGCGGGTTTGCAACCCGAGAATATATTCGATTGCGGCGCGGTAGAGCCACCCCGCGGCGCCGGTGTACCACGTCCAGCCACCGCGTCGCACGTGGGGTGGTTGTGAATAGATATCCGCCGCCACGACATAGGGTTCGACCTTGTAGCCATGGATGGCGGCATTACTGTTCGCGTGGTTGATGGGATTGAGCAGGTTAAACAGATCACCGGCGCGATCGCCATCGCCCTGCATCGCGAACGCGATCACGCACCAGGTGGCGGCATGGGTGTACTGACCCCCGTTCTCGCGCACCCCCGGCGGATACGCTTTGATGTAACCGGGATCAGTCGGCCCGCCGTCGAACGGTGGTGTGAAGAGCAGCGCTAAATCATCGCCGGGCCGCACCAGATATTCCTGCACGGAACGCATCGCGTGTCGAGCGTGCTCGGCGGTGCCCGCCGTCGATAACACGCTCCAGCTTTGCGCGATCGAATCGATGCGGCATTCCGTTGCGACCGACGAGCCCAGCGGGGTGCCATCATCGAAGTACGCGCGGCGATACCACGCCCCATCCCAGGAAGCGTCGAGCGCCGGGATCAGACGGACCGCATGCGCCGCCCAGCGGGCCATGTAGGCAGTCGCGCCGCGCGCTTCGGCGAGGGGCACAAACTTGGTCAACACCGTATAGAGAAACCACCCCAACCACACACTTTCGCCGCTGCCACCGTGTCCGATCCGGTTCATGCCATCATTCCAATCGCCGGTGCCGATGAGCGGCAGGTCGTGCGCACCTAGCGCGAGGCTGCACTCGATCGCGCGCGCGCAATGTTCAAATAGCGACGCCTGTTCGTCAGCGATGGCGGGTTCGAAATACGCGTCTTCTTGGCCAACGCTTAAAGGGGGACCCGTGAGGAAGGGTAGCGACTCATCGAGCACAGCCGCATCGGCCGTCACGGCTAGATAGTGCGCGACTGCGAACGGCAGCCACAACCGGTCATCACTACATCGCGTGCGTACGCCGCGCCCGCTGGGTGGATGCCACCAGTGTTGAACATCGCCTTCCACGAACTGATGCGCGGCTGCCCGAAGAATTTGTTCGCGCGTCAGTTTGGGCTCAGTCGTGAGTAAGGCCAGTGAGTCCTGTAATTGATCACGAAATCCGTAGGCCCCACCGGCTTGATAGAAGCCGGCTCGACCCCACATCCGACACGCCAGCACTTGATAGAGTAGCCAACGATTGACGAGGATATTGAAGGCTGGATCTGGCGTCTCGATCCGGATCTGACTCAGTGTGCCTTCCCACTTGGCCCGCACCTGCGCCAGTATTTGGACCGGATCAACGACGCAAATTTCTTCGAATAAGCGTTGGGCCAAGGCGCGGTCCGCCGCCTGCCCGCAGACAAAGGTCGCCTGCGCCGTGTGACCAGGCGGCAGTTCGATCGAAATTTGCAGCGCCGCGCAAGGATCGAGCCCGGCGCCGGTTTGGCCACTCAGGCGAACTCCCGGGAGCAGCGCGGCCGGCGCCTGTAGCGAGCCATTGCGGCCGATGAATTCGCGCCGGTTAGCAGTCCACTGGGAGGTGGCGGAGGTCCACCCGGCGAACATCACTAGCCCAGCAAAATCCCGCGCCCATGGATTACGCGCCAAGAAGACGTTAGACACTCGATCAAATTCGGTGACGACATGGCGCGAATCTTCGGCCGGGTTCGTTCCCAACAGCAACTCAAGATAGGCGGTCACCGTCACTCTGCGTGCGCGTGGCGACTCGTTCGTGAGCGAGAAGTGCGCGATGCGGAGCGGCTCCTCCGGACTAACGAACACGGCTAGCGCGGTGGCGATCCCATGCGCCGCGTGCTCGAAGATACTGTAGCCCTGGCCATGACGCACGATGTACTGGGTGTCTTCCAAATAGATGGGATAACAGGTCGGCGACCACAACGCGCCGCTGTCCTGATCTTGCAGATAGAACGCTTCGCCGCCGCCATCGCTGACGGGATCGTTGCGCCACGGCGTCAATTGATTCTCGTGACTGTTGAGCGACCAGGTGTAGCCGGTCCCGGCTTCGGATATTTGAAACCCGAAAGTCGGGTTCGCGATCACATTGATCCACGGCAGCGGGGTGCGGCGGCCGCGGGTCAGCGTAATGACATATTCGCGACCCTCGTCGGCGAAGCCGCCGAAGCCATTATCGAACTCGACACTGCGGCGCGGCGGTGGCGCAGTCGGGCGGCGAGAACGCGGCGAGGGACGCAGGGGGGGCCGCGGCGGCGCGCTAATGTCGGTCGCGATTCGCCTTGCTTGCTCGGCCAGACTACCGCCGCGGCCGACCACAATCACCCGCGCGGTCGCCAGCAGCAACACGCGCTCATCGGCACTTAACTCAGTCGCGCGCAACACGTAAACGCCGCCGACTTGCGCGGCGCTCAAGCCCGCGCTATGCAGGCGGACGAGCTCGTCGATAGCCACCTGCGCAGCTGACAAATACGACGCGGCTTCCTCGTTGAGGATCACCACATCGGCGATGAGTCCTTTGCTCCGCCAGTATTGTTGGGCCCGCAACAGTTGCCGCACTAGGATGCGATCTTCGCTGCGGTCGAGACGCAGTAATACCAACGGGTGATCGCCCGAGATTTGCAGACGCCACAGCGCCGATTTGCCTAAGGTATTGAGTTGTAAGCGTTCACTCGACGGCCGTGCTTGCGGGTCTGAATAAAGCAGCCGTGTGGCCAGGAATTGAAAGGTATCGGCTTCCTCTGGTTCGATGCCGAGATGATGCAATCGAACGCGAGAATGGGTCCATGCCAGATTAGAAATTCGCTCGAAGATCGCGGGATCGTGGTACTTATCGGCAGTCACGAGCAAGGCTTCGCGGGAGGGTGCAACGATCAGCGAAAACACGAGATGCGTCACGGCGCCGGGCGCGATGCGCACCGTTGTCCGCAGACTAAAAATCGGATCCAGCACTGCGCCAACGGTATTCGATAGCGGTTGCCCATCCATTACCGCAGCCGGCGCGCGCGTGTTGCGGCCGCGGCCGAGGAAGCGCGCGCGATCGGTTTCAAATTGGATCCCGGCACCGGCGCCGGCGAGCAAATGCGCGGTCCAGAGCGGCGCATCGCCGGTGTTTCGCGGGCGCCGGTGCGCGAGAAGGCCGGCCAGCGCCGCGGCATATTCCGTGTGCACGAACAAATTAGAGAATGCCGGGTGCGCGAGATCTGCGGCCATTGGCGCCAACACGATCTCGTCGTAGGACGTGACATCGATCTCACGCCAGTCCTTGCCGTTATTGGTAATCGAGAGCTTTCTGATCTCGGCATCATCTTCCGGTGACACCATGATTTCCAAGTTGGTGGAGAGCGTCCCATCGCGACGGGTCAGGCGTACGCGGTCTTCGGCGAATACGATCTCAAACGCATCGGCTTCGACACCCACGGGTTGATAAGCGGCCGAGAACACCGTGCCGTCGGCGGTGTCGCGTAGATAGATGAAACTGCCCCAGCAGTCGCGCGTCGGATCCTCGCGCCAACGTGTGATCGCGCTCGTGCCGAGTTGACTGTAACCACCGCCGGCGGCGGTGATCATGACGGTATAACGTGAATTCGACAGGAGCTGGCAGGCCGGAATGGGTTGATGCGGCGACGTGTACGCGCGAACCACCGGCGGTGCGAGGTCGGTGGTCTCGGCAATTTTCTGGTTATCGGCGGGTGGCGTGCTTAACGATGGAAGGCGCGCGGCGCGCTCCTGCAAGAGCAGTTCCGCAGCGCGCACGAGCGGTTGTCGATGGAAGCGGCGGCGCATGATGCCGTCGAAGGCGACGTTCGCTAAGGCGACTAAGGACATGCCCTGGTGGTGGGCCATGTAAGCGCGGACCACGGCGAATCGTGCGCCCTCCGGTAACCTGGCGGGCGTGAAGTCGAGCGCCTCATAAAAGCCAAAACTGCCGCGTGCACCCAACGCCTCCAACTCACGAAAATTGCGGATGGCCGCGTGGGGGTCATACATCGCCGCTAATGCGGTCGCGTACGGCGCGACGACCAGATCTTCGCTTAAGCCCCGCTTTAACCCGAGGCCCGGCACTCCGAAGGCCGAGTATTGATAACTGAATTGGTGGTCGCGTAGGTTGTAGGCCGACTCGGACACGCCCCACGGCACCGCCCGCTGTGCGCCATAGTCTTTTTGATGTTGAATGACGAGGCGACAACTGCGATCGAGCAGGCTGTTGCTCGGGGTATACATCACCAAGGATGGCATCAGGTATTCGAACATCGAGCCCGACCACGAGACCAAGGCCGCTTGGTTGGCGACGGCGCAGGTCAACCGGCTTAAGCGAGTCCAGTGCAGCACCGGGACATGGCCCTCGGCGATAGCGATGAAACTCGCCAGCCGGGCTTCCGATGCCAGGAGATCGTAAACGCTGGCGTCGAGCGCATCGTCGGCAACGCGATAACCAATGGAGAAAAGCTGACGGGTCGAATCGTATAGAAAACTAAAATCCATCGCTTGGCACCACGCTTCGGCGCGGGTGGCGATCACCTGCAAGCGTTGCTGAAGCGCATGTCGCACGGCATTGGTGGTGGATTCTGGCTCGGGGCGGGTGAACAAGTTCGAATCCCGTGCGTGGCTTCGTACATCGGCAAGCAGCGCGTCGGCCCAGCCGATGAGCTCGGCGGCCCCCGGCGCGGTCTCTGTCCGCAGATAGAGGCGCACGAGCTCCGCGAGGTCAGCGGCCTGCGCCGCGAGTTTTGGCCAGCGCTGGGACCACGCGCGCGGTGACATCGGCGCAGCGACCAGCAGCTGTTCCAAGGCGTCGATGGCGCCCTCAACGTCGCCTACTTCGACGCCGTGCCGTTGCCGGGTGGGCACGCTCCGCAAGGCGGCCCGTAACAATTCAATATCATCGAGGAGACCGGCGTTATTCCATTCCTCGAATGCATCATCGGCCGCATACTCGCGACAGGCCATGGCCAACGTCAGCAAATGCCCGGCGAGATTGCCGCTGTCCACCGTCGACACGTACAAAGGATCAAGCGGCCGCAGCTCACGCGTTTCGTACCAGTTATAAAAGTGCCCGCGAAACCGCGGTAGGCGTTCGAGCGTGGCGAATGTCGCTTCCAAGCGTTCCACCATTTCGGTGTGGCCAATCCAGCCGAAATCCCGCGCCGCCGTGATCGACAGCAGGTACAAACCAAAATTGGTCGGCGAACTGCGATGCGCGATGACTGGCTGTGGTTCTTCTTGAAAATTATCGGGTGGCAGCGCGTGATCAGTTTCGGTTACCACCAACTCGAAGAAGCGCCACGTCCGTCGCGCGAGTTGACTGAGCGTGGCGAGGTTATCGCGCGTCAGGGGCTCGACGTCGGTATTCGCGGCGGGGAGACTTAACCCGCGGGCGACCAGCGGCGATAACCACCACAGCATCACGAAAGGGGCGGCGATCCACCATTGCGTCGGCGCGCGAATCAGGACGGCCGCAGTCGCGGCGACCACCATCACCGACGCGCCGCGTAACGGCCACACGAAATTCCCGAGCGCGAAGTTGGCGCGACTCTTGGCTTGCGCGGCGGTCACCCATTCCAACAAATTGCGCCGGCTAACGCCGAGCCGATAGAGCGTGCGGGCGATCGCGTCCAGCATTAGCCACGCGTGATGCGCCAACAAGGTTAACGCAACCAAGGCTTGCGCGAGCGCCGCGCCGAGGTTGGCGCCGACGATGCGAAATTGGTAGCCGCTGAGTTTGGCGCGTTGCCACCCACTGACACTATCCGCCGCGGCGAGTAGCGCGGGAAACAATAGCGCAAAGCCGACAAATCCAATCCACCATTGCGGGGGAACCCCCGGTATTGACCAACAGGCCACCAGCAAGAACAGCATCGCGGGTGCCGACAGGGAGCGCCGTAAGTTATCGAACAGTTTCCAGCGACCAAGCCAACTGATGCCACGCCTGCCGCGGCCGAGCAGCCAGGGCAATAGCTGCCAATCGCCACGCGCCCAGCGATGCGCACGGGAGGCGGCGACTTCGGCGTGCGACGGGAAATCTTCGAATAACTCAACATCGGTGACCAAGCCACAGCGCAGCAGCAAACCTTCAAAGAGATCGTGGCTCAACATGGCGTTCTCGGGTACCCGGGAGTCCAACACCCGCAGATAGGCGTCGATGTCCAACAGCCCTTTGCCGACAAAATTTCCTTCACCGAAGAGGTCTTGATAGGCATCCGAGAATGGGGCTGTATACGGATCGAGTCCGGCCGGGCCACTGAACAAACGCAGGTACAGCGAACGCTCGCGGGCGGGCGGTAGGCTCGCGGTCACTTTCGGCTGCAACACGCCATATCCGGCCACTACTCGCCGTTTGCCCGGATCGATCCGGGGCCGGTTGAGTGGATGCGCCGCGGTACCGATAAGTTGTCGCGCTGCGCCGAGCGGTAAGCGCGTATCGGCATCGAGCGTCAGCACATAGCGCACCTCAGATGGCACGAGAGGCGCCTTGCCGTCAATCATGATGAACGAGGTATCGTCGGCACCGCGCAACAGGCGAAGTAGTTCATGCAGTTTGCCGCGCTTGCGCTCCCAGCCTAACCATCGTTGCTGTGTCTCGCTCCATTGGCGCTTACGGTGGAGTAGCAGAAAACGCGGTGCCGCTTCCGCCGCCGCGGGGTAACGCATGTTCAAGTCCGCGATCGACTCGACGGCGATTTCCAGCAAGGTCGCGTCGGTGGGATCATGCTCATGGTCCGCATCCACCCAGTCGGAAAGCAGGACAAAGTTTAAGTTCGCGTCCGGATTTGCAAGAAAATGCAGGAGCAGTCGTTCGACCTGCTCTTCGATCGACGCCTCTGAGGTTAAGAGGGTGGGGATGACAACCAGCGTTCGATTGGTCGGCGTGATGCCGCCCGAAAGATCGAGTCGCGGTAGCCGCCGTGGCCCGATAGTCCGCGCGATGAAGCGGTTAACCAAATCGACCGCGATATCCGACGCCGGAAACAGCGCGAGGAAGCCCAACAGCAACAGCGACCCGTATCCCACCCCTGCGGCGTAGCTCGCCAGGATCGGTATCGCTGCCAGCGCCGACGTCGACAGCAACAGCGCGCCAAGGTAAGCGGGTGTCGCGTGCGCGATCACCCAGCGAAACACTAGGCGGTAAATCGATTGCCGAGAATCGAGTACGTGTTCTAAGCGCGCCCG
>JAYUEZ010000436.1:0-3797 GCA_043738965.1 Gammaproteobacteria bacterium | reverse complement strand
GCAAAACCATGGCCGCCACCGGCCCTGCCTGCTGCCGCACGCGGGGTGTATTGACGGTTTCCCCATCACGCACAACCGCGCCGAACGTGAACGCCAATTTACGAAACTGCGTGGGATCCCGTCCGGCAGCGCGATAGGCGTCGTCCATTTGCGCCAACTCACTCGCGGCTTGTTCGGGTGTCATATAAACCGAAATCCAATGGCAGCCGAGCGCTGCGGTCAGTGCGCGGGTTTTTGGCCCCATGCCCGCGACATAGCACGCGATTGCGTCGGTGGTGTTAAAGAGTGGGAGGTCGGGATTTAAGAATCGAATCTTGCGTCGCTTTCCACCGAACTCCCATTCGATGGTCTCGCGGGCGAGCAGGGCGCGAACCGCGCGCAGATGTTTCTCCAAGGTCTCCACACTAATCGCCGGCAGTCCCATCGCACGGCGTGCTGAAAACCCGGTGCCCACGCCCCAATCGATGCGTCCAGGGGCGAGTTGATTCAACGTCGCCAACATATTCGCCGTTACCGGAGGGATCCGGTTAGTTGGAATGCACACGCCAGTGCCTAGACGGATCTTGGTGGTGTGCATCGCGGCGGCGGCCATGGCGACGAAGGGATCGGCCGCCACCATTTGGCTGTCTTCGAACCACGCTGACGCGAAGCCGAGCTCCTCCGCGCGTTTGACCGCTTTCCAACTTTCCGCGGCAGTGGCGAGTGCAATCCCGAATTTCATGCATTCTCCTCAGTACGATTTGGGCAGACCGAGCACGCGCTCGGCGATATAGCACAGGATCAGCGGCGGACTGATCGGCGCGATGCGATGAATCAGCACTTCACGTAAGTAGCGCTCGACATGATATTCCTTGGCGTAGCCCATGCCGCCTAAGGTCATGACGGCGTTAGTGCACGTCGAAAACGCCGCTTCAGCGGCGAGATATTTTGCCGCGTTGGCTTCGGCTCCGCATTCCTCGCCGCGATCAAACATCGCTGCGGCTTGGAAGGCCATCAAGTTCGCGGATTCTAGCTGCGCCCAATTTGCGGCAAGTGGATGTTGAATGGCTTGATTCATCCCGATTGGACGACCAAAGACGATCCGCTCTTTGGCATAAGCCGTGGCGCGTTTGAGCGCGACACGACCAAGACCGACCAATCCGGCCGCGACCAAAATGCGTTCGGCGTTCAATCCCTGCAGTAGATATTTGAAGCCCTTGCCTTCCTCGCCAATCCGATGCGCGACGGGTACTGGTAAGCCATCGAAGAAGAGCTCATTCGAATCGACGCACGCCCGACCCATTTTTTCGATTTTGCGCACATCCACATAGTGGCGATCAAGATCGGTGTAGAACAGGGAGAGACCATCGATCGGGCGTGCCGTTTCTTCAATTGGCGTGGTGCGGGCGATGAACATGATTTTGTTCGCGACCTGCGCGGTTGAGATCCACACCTTTTCGCCTGTGACGATATAGTGATCGCCCTGGCGCACCGCGCGAGTTTTTAAGCGCGTGGTGTCGTGGCCGGTATTCGGTTCGGTGACCCCGAAACACGCAATGTCATCACGGCGGACGATGCGCGGCAGCCATGCTTGTTTCTGTTCCTCCGTGCCGTAGGCGAGCAGGGGTTTGAGCCCGAAGAGTCCGATACCCACCGCAGAGACACCGCTATTAGCGGCGCCTGATTCGGAGATCGCCTGCAGGACAAGCGCGGCTTCAGTCGTGCCGAGCCCGCTGCCGCCATACTGTTCCGGCACCGCGATACCAATGAAGCCGGCATCGGCTAGCGCCCGACAGAAATCTTCCGGAAATTCACCGCTACTGTCACGGTTTAGCCAGTATTGATCATCGAAGTCGCTGCAGACCTTGAGCACGCTGTCCCGGATCTGACGTTGTTCAATCGATAAACTAAAATCCATGCGTCGTCCTCATGGCTTGGGTTAAGGATGCCTCTAGTCGGGATCGCAGAGCAGTCGGGGGTTTGGCAATACCGTCACTTGGCGTGTTGAATTGTGCCATCGAATCGTTCATGTTGTTTGCGAGTGGATCCGAAATAAACTTGATAGACCTTGGAGAAGTAGTCAATGAAGAAGACCGTCGCCCGGATGAGTTTAGTTGCTCTGTTCGTTGCCGGTCCGTTCGCGGTCAGTGCGGCACCGGCCGAGGCTGTGGCACACGTGGTCATTGAAACGTCGAAGGGAACGATCGAACTCGAACTAAATCGTGCCAAGGCGCCACGCTCGGTCGAGAATTTTCTTGCCTATGCAAAAAGTGGATTTTATAACGGCACGATTTTTCACCGGGTAATCCCAGGCTTCATGATTCAGGGCGGCGGCTTCACGGGTCAGATGGAGCAGAAAAAGACCCAGCCGCCGATTCAGAACGAGGCCGACAACGGACTGCCGAATGCGCGCGGTACCCTTGCGATGGCGAGAACCGGCGATCCCCACAGCGCCACTGCGCAGTTTTTCATCAATCTGGTCGACAACGCAGCGCTCGATTTCCAACAGAAGAGCGATACGGGCTGGGGTTATGCGGTGTTTGGTAAGGTGACAAAGGGCATGGATATCGTGGACACGATAGCCGCGGTGGAAACGACGCAGTTAGGACCCATGGGTGATGTGCCGGTAACGCCGATCGAAATCAAAAAAGTTGAGGTTAAGGACTAAAGCAATGAGATCTACGTGGTAGGTGAATGAAACGGTCGGAGCTCTTCATTCCCGCTCCTCTCGAGGGAGAGGACGAAAGATTGATTTGCGCCTCGGCACGGCGAGTAGCTATCGTATGAGTTGCCGGTTACCGTTGAATGACGATCAAGGTACTTAGCTTAAGCGCTCAAACCCGGCCACTGCGTCCGATCAAGGTAAGTCTGGTCGCGCACAATCCGGCCGTTCTTAATGGTTAAGATTGCACAGAACGACGTCTGCCAATCCGCGCCGCGATCGGGATCATAGAGGACCGCCTGCACCGTCACTACCTCGCCGCTTGGATAGGTGTTCACCACTTTCATAAGACGGCGCGGCGCAGCTTTTAGAATCTTTAATTCGAGTGGCGCAAATTCGGCGTGACCGCGAATGGTCACCAGGTCCATCGCCGTCACCTCGCAGTCAACGGTATAGCATTCGTAGACCATGCGCTCGACATCATGGTTGTAGGTTTCCTCCCATTTGCGAACGAGCGCCAAGTTTTCTTCGAGGGTGTTCATTGACGCACCTCGCTCCGTAACAGGCCACCGGGGCGAGCGCCGGTGGCGATGCCGTGCTCTTGCACCACTTGCCCTTTGACCAAGGTCGCCACGTAACCCTCGACGCGGTCGACCAAGCGCGGCATATCGGCCGGCAGGTCATAGACCATCGAAGGCGCATGGGTCCGTAGGCGCGTGAGATCGATCAGATTTAAATCCGCGCGCAGTCCGGGGACTAACCGGCCGCGATCGCGGAAGCCGTAGAGATCGGCGTTATTGGCGGTAAGTTTACGCACGACGAACTCAAGCGGCAGATGAAACGGATCGTCCGTCGCACAGTCGCGTACCCAGCGAGTCAGCATGTAGGTGTGCACACCCGCATCGGCGATGAAGCGCACATGCGCGCCGGCATCGCTCAAACCGAACACACTGAGCGGATGACGCAACATGGTATGAATCGCGTCCGGCGTGCCGTCGGCGTAACCGACACCTGCGTGCATTAGAAAAGCGCGGCCACCTTCCGCGAGCAACAAATCGTAAGCCGTTTCCCACTCGGATTTGCCAGCGCGGCGCGCAATCGCGGCAATGCTCCGCTCGGGTGGCGGTAGATAATCGATCGGTGAGCCGGCCGCATA
>JAYUEZ010000435.1:0-10032 GCA_043738965.1 Gammaproteobacteria bacterium | reverse complement strand
TCTGCACCAGTGGCACGAAATCGCGCCCTGAAGGTTGCGAGAAAATGGTCGAATAGCGCTCGATGCGGCCTTCACCAGTCCAATGGAGTTTATGATTCCAGATGGCCTCGGCGCCCGATTGTGGCAGCGGAAAGGGCACGCCCGCCGGCGTGGCCTCGTCGATGTCATAGCCATTCGCCGCCATTTTGGCCGAGGTCGCGTTCTTCCGCGTGCGCTCATAAACGTAATCTGGGTAGCTACAGTCGCGATGCGTCGGGTAGACGTCCATGCGATAGCCCTTGAGTCCGGTGATTAGCGCAATCTGGCTGGCCGAGAGCTTGTCTTTAAATTTGTCGACATTGGTCGCGTCAATCACGAGTACCGGCTTTTCGCTCGCGTAAGGATCGGGGCGTGGTTGCCCGAGGGTCCAGCCCGCTGGGGTTTGGAGGGGTGCACCGGTCCACGCGGGGATGCTGCCATCCGCGTTGCCCGCTTTTTCCGCGCCGACCGGTGATAGCACGGTGCCGAGTTTGGCGGCGTCTTGCTCGCTCACCGCAGCCACGGCCGACAGGCAAGTTCCCGCGACCAACACCGCGCCGACACGTAATACGAATTGCTTCAAGACCATGACAGTTCCCCCTCCGCTTTGTTTCCAGTCTACTGGGGGCATAGACGGAAGCCAATCCGAGAATGGGTCAGCGATGTAGTGCCTGAACAAAGGCTCGCAAATCGTCAAGATTGTTGCTAAGGACGGATAGTATTTTGTTCGAATCGATTTCGCTGTAGCGGTGGACGATTAAATTTCGGAGTCCGGCGGCGCCAGCGAGGCGAGCGCTGAGCTCCGGCGTAATGCGGCCGGCACGCGCAAGAAGGGCAAATGCCTCGGCGGGTCCCACTGGTGCGCCAAGGCCATCGTCAACACAGGCGTGAGCGGCAAGATCAATGCAAGCCTGAATTGCTTGCTGCAGATCCATTAGCACAGTGTTATAGAGATCCTCATTTGCATCGAGCTCATCCGCGGTAACGTCGACACGCAGATTTAGCCGCGCGCAGTGATGTAGCACTTGAGCAGTCTTACGGCGTAGTAAATCAGGATCAACCATGGGCGATTCCTAACTTACGTCGATGACCTTCGTCGATCACCTGGCGCGCGTACGCCCAGTCGAAATACTCGAGCAAGGTGGCAACGTGCAAGTCGCGCAAGGCGCTTCCGCCGCGATTGAAAAGTACTCGGCCTGTCGCAAATATTGAGCGGCGTAACGCGGAATCGGCGTGCTCCAGATCGACGAGATGCACGTCGCGTCGTGCAATGATCCCTAGCTGCCCTAGGAGTTCGATCACGTCCGCTTCTGCAGACGCGCGAGCCGTTGCGTTTACGTACAAGACCGCTATATCGATATCGCTGCTGGGGCGAGCTGTGCCCTTGGCGACCGAGCCAAACAAGATTGCCGCGGTGAATCGAGGATCCCGCGCGAGGGCCTGTGTTAGTAGTTCGACATTCTCTTCATCCATCATGGATTAATCGTAGGTCGGTCGAAACAACGATTCAATGCCTGGCAGATCCGCCGCGTCCGGATCGATGCGCGAGGCGGCAAACCACACGCGATTCCGCCAGGTCTCGTGTTGGCCGTAGTCGAGCACGGCGTCGATCAATCGCGGGTCCATAGCGGCCGTCGTATAGTCACCGCTAATCACGCGATCGAGCAGGCGACCAAGCTGCTTGACCGCGGCACTGACTCGATCGTAATCGGTTCGATCGAGCGAACTCGCCGCGGCGAGCCTGGTGTTGAGTTCGTCGTACAATGCTTTCTGGTCAACTACCGGCAGCAGTTTACGCCCGAGAGCGCACAGCGAATCATAGGTGCCGAGTTCAAACTTTAGCGCCACTTTCCATTGCGCTTCGAGCATTCCCAGATGACCGATGATGAGCTCGACGTGCTCGCACGCCTGTTGTTCGGAGGTTGGCACGGCCGGCAGTACGATGTCGCGTAGGGTCTTCGCGATCGCTTGCAGTCTGAGATCGATATCCGGCAGCATTAGCGCGCTCCCCTTATCAATTCAACGATTTGATCCATGAATACCGGGCCGGTCAACGCCACCCAGGTCAGCACCAAATCTTGATGACTTTGGCCGGCCCGTGCGGCAAAACATCCGGTACTGAGCGCGAGGACCGCGCACTTCCACGCATTCAGGACTTCGTAATAGTGCAGCACATCCGGGTCGATTTTATTGCCGGTGGCCGCGGTGTATCGCGCCAAATATTCATCGCGTGGTAACAGACTGCAGACTAACGATTCGCCATGTTCATCGCGCCGCAGAAAAAGCTTCTGCAGAGACCACGCCAGATCGTCGTGGAAATCGCCGATATGTGCCAACTCCCAATCAAGAATCGCGCTGATGCGGCCACTCGGTTCTTCAAACATGAAATTACCGACGCGGTAATCACCGTGGATCAGTACCGGATCCGCACAGACCGGCGCGTTTTCGCGCAGCCAACGTTCGGCCAGCGTGATAACGGGTAGAGATTCGACTAGATCTTGCTCCCACACGCGTGCCCACCAGTTGACCTGTCGCAACGGGGCCTGCGTGGTGCCCGGCGCGGGCGCATCAAAATCGGGGAGGTGCGCCGAGCGCCAATCGAATCGATGCAGCCGTGCAAGGTTATCGACGAACTGCGGCGCGAGTATCGATGCCCAGCGACCAAAATTGATCCCGACCCCCGAGACCGCTTGGATCGCCGCGTCGCTCGGCTTGGTCACGCCGGGTACGAACGAGGTGATGAGACCGGGTTGCCCAAGGTGAATACCGTCGGCATCCACGAAACGCACTGGCGGCACGGGCACGCTGCCAGCGAGTGCCGCTAACACCTGAGCCTCACGACCCCGACACGTCTCGACCACCCCCATGGTGGGATCCATACGCAACACCAGGCGCTCCGGCGACGCGCTACCTTCATGCACCAGCGTGAAGGCGAATTGCTCCTTTGAAGCACCGCCGGTCATGCGTGCGACGCCGGTAATTTTGACCCCGCCGAAGCCTTCTGCGGCAAACAGTCTTTGGAGCTGTTGGATGACTTCGGCATTGGTCCGCGCAGAATACGGTCCACGTTCCGCACGAACGCGCATTTTGCGCTCGAACACATAAGCAACTCGCCGCTCGAGATCTGTGCGATCCCAACGTGCGCCGTGTCCAGTTGGCGTGATTTCAGATTGCTTAGTCATGGATTGCGAGTCCGTCGGGTTGGGATTTTTTTGCGTGCTAGATTTGAAGTGACGGTGGGCCGTACGCTAGCACAAAGCATACGACGCTCGCGAGGTTCGAACGCGCGATTGCGATTCCGCCAACTGCGCTCGACTTGGTAATTCCACAATGCTACGTTGGCTCGAGATCGACTGAATTTCGACGGTCACCAGGAGCGCGCGATGATTACCACGTTGGACGACTATCCGATTCACCAGACTTCACTGCCCTTGGCGATTGTCAGCACTTCCGATCGCAATTTTTATGATCGCTTTTGGTTTAACGGTTTCGTCGGCGATGGTTCGCTCTACTTCAGCGTCGCCATGGGCTTTTATCCGAATCGGCGCGTGATGGACGCTGGCTTTAGCGTGTTGGTGGATGGACATCAGTATTCGCTGCACATCAGTGGTGAGCTTCCGTTGGACCGGGCATTGACCAAACTCGGTCCACTGTCAATTGAAACGATTATTCCGATGCGCCGCCATCGGGTGCGCGTGAACGATCCAGGCCGCGGATTCGAAGCGGATCTCACGTTTGAAGGAGGAACGGGCACGCACGAAGAAGAACGCCAAATCCTCACCGATGGCGTGCAAACCTCGATGGATGTGACGCGTCTCGATCAATTCGGCGCGTGGTCCGGTTGGATGGTGGTTAAGGGCAAACGTATTGAAGTCGATCCGCGCGTGACGAACGGCACGCGCGATCGCTCGTGGGGGGTACGTCCCTGCGGCGAACCGAGCGGTCGACCGCATCGCTGGGCCGCGCAAATGTATTTCGGCTGGTCGCAGACTTTTTGGGAAGATTTTGTCCTGCACGGTGTGTTCTTTGTCGACGCCAGGGGCGACATCTTATTCGGCTCCGGCGCCACCATTCCGCGCGTTCCCAAAAGTGACGAACCGGTGTTCGCGCGCGATACCGGTGAAATCGCGGCGACGCCGAGCGCTTATCAATTTGACTATGTTCCGGGGACGCGCCGGATCCGTCATGCGATGACGCGCTATCGACGGGTGGATGGACAAATGTTCGAGGTAGAGTACGAACCGATCGTCGCGTTTCAAATGGCCGGTCTCGGGTACTTCCACCGCGACTGGGGTCATGGTTATTGGAAAGGCAGCTACGCCATCGATGACGAGACCTGGAAGATGGACGAGCTCGATATCACCCAACCCCACCTATTCCACGTTCAACAGGTGTGCAAAGTCACGCTGAATGGCAAGCAGAAATCCTGCGGAATACTCGAACATGCAGCGTATGGACCGCATGCGCCGAGCGGGTTCAAGGAGTTGCACGACCTGTACCAGCCGGCGTGATGACACCGGTTTAGACAAATTCGTCGCGACTCACGTGACTTCGAGAGCAGTGGATAAAAACCAGCCCTCGGCGCCCTGGATCGCCCACTTGCGGGCGCGTTTCCCCTGCGAACCGGAAATCGATCGCGTGCTAACGCGCAAACTCGAGCGGCGATCTGGGCCGGGTTATGCGTCGGTATCGTTGGCAACCCTGGTGGCGGGTATCGAATCATTGCTGCGCGCCGAGTTGCGCCAGCCTTTTACCATCGCGGAGGCGCGTTGGTTAGCGGGCGGCGCTTCGAAAGTGCAGATGGCGTTTACCTTAACGTGGGAGCGACCCGGGCGGGGCCACGAGACCACCGCCATGGTCCTGCGCATGGAGCCGGCGGAATCGATCATCGAAACCAGCCGTCTGCGCGAATTCGAATTGATTAAAGCCTTCGCGGGCGTGGTGCCGGTACCGTCCGTGTATTGGGTAGACGCGTACGGCGAGCATCTACCGTATCCAGCGCTGATCTATGGCTTCGTCGCCGGCGTGACCAAGCCAACCCATGCCACCAGCATGGCAACCGGCATGGGTACCTACATGGCCCCCGAATGGCGCGCACAACTCGGACCGCAATTCGTCGAGTGCTTGGCGCGCATCCATACACGCGACGTGACCAGCGCCGGCTTACACCACTTTGAATGTCCGCCCCCTGGGACTCGCGCGCTCGAATTGGCGTTGAATATGTGGGAGCGAGTCTGGGAAGAAGATGCGGACGAGGAGGTGCCCTTGCTGCGCCTGGCCGCGGTGTGGTTGCGCGAAAACATGCCGGTCTGCGCGCGGCCGGTGATTCTGCACGGCGATTATCGCACCGGCAATTTTCTATTCACGGAACACGACGCGCGGATTACGGCGATCCTCGATTGGGAAATGGCGCGTATCGGCGATCATCACTACGACCTCGCGTGGGCCGCGGCGCCGGCTTATGGCCACCCCGCCGAAGACGCGCGCACGTTGCTGGTGGGTGGCTTCATGCCCGAGCCGGAATTTTTCGATCGCTACCAACAGCTTTCTGGGCTGAAGCTAGATCCGAAAGCGCTGTACTACCACAAGGTGTTTATCGGCTACGTGCAAGGCGTGATTTCGCTCGCGACCACCTACCGCATCGCGCGCAATGGCAAGACCCATCAGGATGTGTTGCTGACTTGGATCATTGGGATCGGATCGATGTTGATCGACGATCTGCGCAAACTATTGGAGCGTGGAGCCTAATATGCAACTGCGGCCGGACATCATTCTAACGAGCACGATCAAATCATTGAGCGACGTGGTCGCGCCGGCAGTCGACCCGCACAACAAGCTAGCGCAGGAACAAATCCAAATCGCGATTGGCCTGTTGCGTATGCTGGCGCAGCGCCTGCCGTTGGAATTTCGTTTTGATTGTGACGAACTGAAGCGGCTGTTGGGTTTCGCGGCCGGTTTGCAACGCTACGCAGACGATGCGGTGACGCGCGCGCCACTCGCCGAACTCGCGATCGCCGCGGATGTTGGTGCCGAGATCCTGCGCCGCGCGCAGGCCGATCCGCGTGCCGTGCGCGACGCCGTACTGCGTCTCCGCGCGAGCAGCGGTGCGGCCGTCGATGTGCTTTATCGTGAAGTGTCGCCGCCTGCCAAAGGTGAAGTGAAGTCGCTGGTGCTCAGTCATGCGGCAGAGCAATTGCTGCGCGATCGGGCCTGGGTGAGTGCGCAGGGCTGGGAACCGCATCCGGCGGCAGTGCCGCCGATTGAAGAACTTTTATGACCCTACAGTGGGCCTCCGAACGGCCGCCACTCATCCTGTCAACAGCTGCACCGCAAGTTCACCCCGGCGCGCGATGATCGTTTTATAACCTTCGAGATCGAAGGCGCGCGAGGCGCCCATCGCGCCCACCTGGTAGCGCTTATAGACGCCTTGCCGGATCGCGGCGATCCGCCAGTGCGAGAACGCGCGGTAGTAGTCGATGTGGGTTAAGTCGAAACCGGTTAACGCGGCGTAACGATTCATTAGTTCATCACGCGTAACAAAACCGCCGGCAGTGGTCGGCATCGCGTCATCAGCATCGCCGGTGGTTTCATCGCGCATGATCCAAGTGTTAAGCAAGTAACCGAGATCGGCGAGCGGATCGCCCAACGTACACAATTCCCAATCGAGCAACGCTTGGATCTTACCGCCAGCCACGATCATGTTGCCGAGCCGATAATCGCCGTGCACGATGCTGGCGCCGACTTGCGCGGGCATGCGTTCGCCAAGCAGACGTAGCGCGTCGTCCATGGCTGGCACGTCATCAGTCTTGGTTTGTTCCCATTGCTGCGACCAGCGCTTTAGCTGACGCGCGAGGTAATTTTCTTTGCGGCCGAGATCGCCCAAGGTGACTGCGTCTGGATTCAGCTGATGCAGGGCCGCTAGCACTTCGGCGACATGCAGGCCGAGAAGGCGACGCTCGGAAGCGGGTAGGGTGGCGGCTTGCGTGGCATCGTGCGGCACCAACCCCACCACGAAGCGCATCACGAAGAATGGCGCGCCATTCACGCTGAGGTCGGTGCACAGGCCATGGGTAGATGCCACCGGCACCGCGCTGCCTGCCAGCGCCGAGATCACGCGAAACTCACGCCCCATGTCGTGCGCGCTTTCGAGTACATGACCGAGAGGCGGTCGGCGTAGTACATAGCGCTGACCTGCGGCATCGTCGCAGGCGTAGGTTAGATTCGAATGACCGCCTGCGATTAGGGTGTAGTTCACCGGCGGCGTGAGTGTGCGGATATGCGCGGCGAGCCACGCGGTAACTTGGGGTTCGTTGATGCCTTCGATCATGAGCTACGCACGTGTGGGCCTTTCGCAATCATATCTCACGGTCCTGCCCGAATGCCGCACCGAAGTGGGCAGCGCCTATCGAGCAGTCATCCGTTCGGCGTCGCCGCCGCGGCTGGGAGCAGTGTCGGTTACGCGAATAAATTGCCGGCGGATGAAGGGACTTCACTATTCAAGGTGGTAGTTAAGAACGGATCACCCATCGCTTTCGAAAATTCCCCGGCGTAGCCCAGTTTGCACGACGACGGATTCGTCTTATAGTCGCCGCAGCTGTGCCTGCGTCGCTATCCGGTGAGTCGCACTGCACAGTGCCACTTCGACGCGGTGCGCCGAAATGCCGCGCGATGCTACGACTTACGATGGGGGGGTGATGACTTCATTGACGCTCGAACTTCGTAGTTCCGAAGCGCCAACCATTAAAAGTACGCTCGCGGATTCGAGCACTTATGTGCTGGATCACGGCGGCGTCATCGAGACCGAGGATCGTGCCGGCCAACGCGCTCAGTTGCGCCTGTTTACCGTGCATCAACAGCTCTATGTTGAACCGGGTTCGGATGCGATCTTGCTAGTGAACGGCAAACTCACGAACGACCGAACGGCGGTTCACCACGGTGATTGGGTAACGGTCAGCAATGTGGTTTATCAAATTAACCTCACTCAAAGCACTGCGTCGGCAACCCCTACCGTGACTGCGGCCACGGTACGGGTGACCGCTGAACCGCCTCGGCGAGTTGCCGCGACACGTGGCACGCACGTAGTGATCGGCCGGCACCGGGATTGCACGCTTGCGATCGAGTCACCGCTGGTGTCGCGCGAGCATGCCCGCCTTCAAGCGGACGGCGGGCAGTGGTTCATCGAAGATTTGGGCAGTATCAACGGCACCTTTGTGAATGGGCGGAGAATTCGCGAGCGCGTCGCGCTGAATGTGGGCGATAAGGTCGGGATCGCGACTTTCCTCTATCGCTTCACTGGCGATGGCTTAATGGCCGATGGCGAAGAGGGGCGGGTGCGGATCGAGGCACTTGGCGTGACCAAGACGGTTCGCGATCGGGCGAGCGGCCAGTCGCGCAAATTACTCGACGATATTTCGCTCGTGATTGAACCGGGGGAGTTTGTCGTCATCTTTGGCGGCAGCGGCAGCGGTAAATCGACCTTGCTCGATACCTTGAACGGCCGCCGTCCCGCGAGCGCTGGTCGCATCCTGTACAACGGACTCGATTTTTACGCGGCGTTCGACATGTTTCGCTCGAGCATCGGTTATGTCCCGCAGCAGGACATCGTGCATCGGCGCATCAAAATGCGTCGCGCGCTCGAATACGCCGCGCGCCTACGTCTGCCAGTGGATACCGCCGAACACGAAATCGCCGCCTACCTCAGGGCAGTGCTAAAAAGCGTGCGGCTCGAGGAGCAGGCGGAGCTATTGATCGATACACCCGCGCCGTTGAGCGGTGGCCAGTTGAAGCGCGTCAGCTTGGCCGCCGAGTTGATCGCCAAACCCGGCGTGCTGTTTCTTGATGAAGTTACCAGCGGTCTCGATGCGGGCACCGATCGGCAAATGATGCAAACATTCGCGGAACTCGCGGATGCGGGTAAGACCCTCATTTGCGTGACGCATACGTTGGAGAATATCGCGGCGTGCCAGTTGGTGACCTTGCTCCATCGCGGCCGACTGGCCTATTTCGGGCCGCCGGCCGAAGTCCAGGACTACTTTAAGATCAACCGGCTCTCGGATATCTACGAAGTGTTGGATACGAAACCGCCTGAACACTGGGCTGATAAGTTCAGCGAATCCCCATTGCGGCAACGTTACGTGCTCGATCGATTGTCGCCTGCGGCGCTTGCCGCGCCCGTGTCCACGCCGCCAAGAGCGATCGCCACGACCGCGCGACGCAGTAGCTTCTGGCGCCAAACCAGTATCCTTACGCAACGCTATCTTGATCTCATGCTCGGCGATAAGCGTAATCTCGGAATATTGTTGCTGCAGGCGCCATTGATCGGCGCGGTGGTCGGCACCGTATTTGATACTAGCGGCGCGCTGCCCGCGCAGGCTGCCGCGCAAAGTCAGATCGCTTTTATGTTGGTGCTGTCGGCAATCTGGTTTGGATGTCTCGATTCCGCGCGTGAAATAGTCAAGGAACTGCCGGTGTATTTGCGCGAGCGAGCGGTGAATCTAAGCCTTGCACCGTACATCCTGAGCAAACTTTTACCGTTGGCGGCGCTGTGCCTCATCCAATGTCTGCTGCTGCTTGGCACGGTGTCGAGCTTGGTCTCATTGCCCGGTGATTTCATGCCGCGCTTGTTGTTGCTCACCGTCTCCGCGTTTGCGGCTGCCGCCATGGGCTTGGCCATTAGCGCGTTTGTCGATACCAACGACAAGGCCATCGCGATGGTCCCCATCTTACTGATTCCGCAAGTCGTGTTGTCGAACGCGGTCGCCAAACTCAGCGGCGCAAGTTTATGGATTGCCAAGTTTTCGATGATTTCGTTCTGGGCGTATGATGCGTTGAAGTCAACGCTGAGTGCCGAGGTGCGCGACGTGCGTGATGCCGTTGGCGCCGCGTTGATCCCGGTGCTTGAGTCTTATGCGAAGAGCCTTGGGGCAATCGCGCTCATGACGGTGGCGTTTTTGATACTGGTAGGGATCGGTCTCGTGCTCAAAGACCGCAAAAATTAGCGGCCGAGGGTTAATC
>JAYUEZ010000434.1:0-3807 GCA_043738965.1 Gammaproteobacteria bacterium | reverse complement strand
AATATAATGACCAACCAACGGCGTCGGGCTGGGTATTTTTGCGCGCCGATTGCGTCTAGCGCAAGGTCCAAAAATCCGCGACTTGGCGAGGCCGTCGGATCCTTCCGTCCACCGGCGAACCCTTCTCTGATTCTGCCTTGACAGGGCGCGCGCGGGTGATGTCTACTTCCTTGCCCCATGCATCAGACACTTCCTAGGGAGACATTCCAATGTTCGATCAGTCCTGGATGAAACGCTGGCAGGACGCCGTGAATGCCAACGGCCCGATGAGTTGGATCGGCAAACATCTCACCACGGATATCCTGCTTGGCTTCGGTGATAAAAATTTCGTGGTCTCATTCCGCAACGGCAAAATTGCCACCTTTACCGACACGCTCGGCCCAGAAACCTGCTATTACTTAGCACTTCGCGCGCCGGCCGATAGCTGGAAAAAATTCTGTCAAAAAGTGCCGCCGCCGATGTACAACGACATTTGGGCCATGGCCCATCCGCTGCACGGTCGCTTACAAATGGAAGGCGATCAAAAAGTGCTGTGGCAAAACATGCGCGCGATGTTCTGGGCTTTCGATCGCATGCGCGAAATCTGAACAGCACGGCTCATCGTAACGGGAGAATTTCAGTGGCAAAAATAGAACCAATTGTTGGCAAATATATTTGGGTGCCGTTTGAGGGCACTGAATACCGCATGTACTTCGAGGAAGCCGGGAATCCCAAAGGCATCCCGATGATCTGCTTACACACCGCGGGCACTGACGGTCGCGAATGGCGGCATCAGCTATGCGACGAACGGATTGGCAAAAACTTCCGCGTGATCGCCATCGACCTACCACGGCACGGTAAATCCATTCCGCCGTACGAGTGGTACAAGGAAAACGAAGAATATAAGCTCACCGCAAAATTTTATTCCGGGATCGTGATGGCTTTCAGTAAAGCCCTGGGTCTCGACAAACCGGTCATCATGGGCAGCTCGATGGGCGGCAATATCTGCCTCCATCTGGCGGCGAATTACGAAAATGACGTGAAAGCGCTGATCGCGATTGAAGCCTGCGAATGGTCGCCGGGCTGGCATCTCGATTGGCTGCGCCACGCGCAGATCCACGGCAGCGAAGTGTGCGCGACATCAGTATTCGGCTTGATGGCGCCGCAAAGTCCGGACAAATATCGCTGGGAAACCTGGTGGTATTACTCGCAGGGCGGCCCGGGGATCTTCAAGGGCGATCTCTACTTCTACAGTTTTGATCACGACTTCCGGGGTAAAACCCAGAAGCTCTCGGGGAAGGTGCCCACGTTTTACATGACGGGTGTGTATGACTTTGCCTGTACGCCCGAGATGACCGAGGAGGCAGCGAAGAACCACAAAAACTCGGAATGCATCATCATGGAAGAAATCGGCCACTTCCCGATGAGCGAGAACCCCGACGTGTTCAACCGCTACCTGTATCCGGTCTTGGATAAAATCGTCGCGTTGAAGTAAACGCGGCGTCGCTCGCAAAAGCCGTTCGTTCACTCAGTTGGGCGAACGGCTTTTTTGTTGACCGCCTTTTGACGGTAACGCAGTGCCGTAAGCCGATGGTTGGGGCATCAGAACGGCGCGGTGCGAAACCACGTCGTGGTTAATGCGTCAATTCCGAATTGCGCCACGGTCGTTCAAGGAGAGGTAGACCGACTTGTTGAAAACCGTCGGCCGCAGGGACGCGTCCGTCGAGCGTCCAAGGACGGATTCACAGCGTGTTTTCGACAAGTCGGTCTGCCTCTCCAACGCGTCCGAGTCACGCCGCAATTCGGGACTCGGTAACGCCCTCCATCGGGTAGGCCCTCACCGCATTATTTGCTAGGATTAGCCGACCTCAACTGAGGTCTCGGCGCGGCCCAAAGTTCGCGCATAAGCATCGTTATCTACGCAACCCAACCGGGCGCGAGCCTGATCCTGGAATCCTATGAGTGATCATTCCGAGACGATTGCGCAATTGCGCGACACCGTAAAGCGAGTATGCGACGACCATCCCGGTGAGTACTGGCGCGCCAAGGATCGCGAGCGCGCGTACCCGAGCGAATTCGTCCAAGCGCTAACCGACCTAGGCCTGCTGGCGGCGCTAGTGCCGGAAGAATACGGCGGCAGCGGCTTGCCATTGGCGCTAGGCGCTGAAATTCTTAAAGCCGTCCATGAATTCGGCGGGAATGCCGGCGCCTGCCATGCCCAGATGTACACGATGGGCACGGTGCTTCGGCACGGAAGCAAGGCGCAAAAAGACCAATACCTGCCTGGAATTGCCACCGGTGCGCTGCGCTTGCAAGCTTTCGGCGTCACCGAACCGACGGCTGGCAGCGACACCACGAACATCGCCACCTTCGCCGAGCGCAAGGGCGATCACTATGTCGTGAATGGTCAGAAGGTTTGGACGTCGCGCGCGGAACATTCAGATTTAATGCTGCTACTCGCGCGCACCACACCGAAAGATCAAGTGAAGAAGCGCAGCGAAGGGCTGTCGGTGTTCTTAATCGACATGCGCGAGGCCAAGGGTCATGGCATGACCATCAAGCCCATTCGGACGATGATCAATCATTCAACCACCGAAGTTTTCTTCGACAATCTCAAGATTCCGGCCGGCAGTTTGGTTGGCGACGAAGGCCAAGGCCTGCGGTACATCCTCTCCGGCATGAATGCCGAACGAATTCTGGTCGCTTCCGAGTGTATCGGGGACGCCCGCTGGTTCATCAAAAAAGCACGCGACTATGCCTGCGAGCGCAAAGTGTTCGGACGGCCCATCGGCCAGAATCAGGGGATTCAATTTCCGATTGCGCGCGCCTACGCGGAAATGGAAGCAGCGAATCTCGTGACCGAGCGTGCCGCTGAGCTCTATGACCAGTCCAAGCCCTGTGGCACCCAAGCCAATATAGCGAAGCTCCTGGCCTCCGAAGCCTCGTGGCATGCGGCGGATACCTGTATGCAGACCTTCGGCGGGTTCGCGGTGGCGGAAGAATACGACATCGAGCGTAAGTTTCGCGAAACCCGGCTGTATCAAATCGCACCGATCTCGACCAATTTAATTTTGTCTTACGTCGGCGAACACGAGCTCGGTATGCCGCGCTCATATTAGAGGTCTGATTTAACATGTCCGCGCTACCGAAGTTCAATGCCTATATCAATGGCAAATGGGAGCTCCCGAACTCTGGCGACTATTTCGAAACCGTCAATCCATATACCTCCAAAGTGTGGGGCCACGTCGCGCGCTGTAACGCAGAGGATGCCAATCGCGCCGTAAAAGCGGCCTACACTGCGTTTATCAGCGGGGATTGGCCAACACTAACGGCAACGCAACGCGGCGCGCTTGTTCATCGACTGGGCGATCTCATCCGCGATAACGCGCGTGAGCTCGCGGAATATGAAGTCCGCGACAATGGCAAGCTGATCAACGAAATGCTGGGCCAGTGTAATTACCTGCCGAACTGGTATTGGTACTACGGCGGGCTCGCCGACAAGATTGAAGGTGCGGTCATCCCGATTGATAAGGCCGACGTGTTCAATTACACGCGGCATGAACCGTTGGGGGTGATTGTCTGCATCACGCCGTGGAATTCGCCACTGCTGTTGTTGTCGTTCAAACTTGCGGCAGCGCTGGCCGCGGGCAATACCGTGGTGATCAAGCCGTCGGAATTCACGTCGACATCAACACTAAAGCTGATGGAACTGGTCGAGAAGGCAGGGTTTCCACCCGGCGTTATCAATGTCGTCACGGGATTTGGCGCGGAAGTCGGCGCCGCGTTGGTCGAGCATCCGAAAGTCGCGAAGATCTGCTTCACGGGGGG
>JAYUEZ010000433.1:0-3832 GCA_043738965.1 Gammaproteobacteria bacterium | reverse complement strand
ACAAAAATCCTGTTCTTCGGCATGACCAGTGGATCGTTCACCGGTAAAAAATTAGCGGACTATTTTGCTCCGGGCATTGACGATTGGCGTAACGCGCGGCGCATTATCAATGGCCTCGACAAGGCTGAGTTGGTTGCCGACTACGGGCATCGTTACTACGCCGCGGTTAGCTATACCACTTGAACGCCCGCGGCCTCCCCGCCTAACCGCGACTGCCGACGACGGGCTATTTAAACGCGTCGTCGGATTCTGCGCCTTTGCGCGGGGCCCAGGGGAGTGTGGAATACCCACCACGATCACGAGCCCACGGATCGAAGGCGTTCGCGACCAAATCCAACTCAGCTTTTAGCTCCGGTACGTTCCGTAATACCAGGCGCTTCAACGCACCGTTAGCTTTACTCCATTTTCTTACATTGCTGCGCATGTGTTGGAGATCCGATTTCGTATCGTCAACCAGGTGTCGCAACTTCTTAAGGCGAAATGTGGCGCCGTCCCGTGCTCCTTTTCCGAATTGCACTTAGCGCACGCCAATACCAAATTCGAAATGTCATTAGTTCCCTCGGAGCTGATCGAAACATAATGATCAAGGTTTGCACGACCTCTTATATCGCCGGTAATAAATTCCAAGAAACAATTACTGATCTTTCTGCGGTCGTGAAGTTGAGCAGCGCGCCGAGCCTCGGCTTGCCAATAAAGTGCGGGCTGCTTCACCTTCGGGACCGGCTAGGCGGCCGCGCGGTCGGACAACAGTCCATGGCGCGGAGCTGTCGTCGCGGGCGACAGTCAAGCCACCGTCTGTGGTCGCTGGCCCCAAGCGCTGAACATTACCGGCGAGGCCAGAACGAACCCAGGATCTTCGAGCAGCGATAGCATCTCATCCATTTCCTCGGGTGTCACAAGCCCGACGCGCACGGCCTCGTCTCGCACCTGAGTGAAATTCGCCTTATCGAGCTTTGCGCCAAGTGATCCGCCCTGGCGTAGATCCATATGCCCTTGCATGCCGACGCCCACGAGCCCTACCGAAACGAAGCGTCGATAGAGCGAACTCCCCCAGCTCATATCCATACCACGCGCCTCCATTAGGCTCCGCAGCGCTTTAAGGCACTTTCGTAGCGTCGCTGCATCCGCGCTATCGACGACGAAGGACGCCCGATCGACGATGATGGGATCATAGTCCTCAACTACGAGCCAGCCACCCGGCTTTAGCGCGTTGGCCAGCCGCCCAAGCGTCGCATCGCGCTGAGGCACGTGAATGAGCACGAGGCGTGTGTGAATAAGATCGAAAGTAGCTTCAGGCAATGGATCGATGCCCACATCATGCTGTCGAACCTCGAGATTGGCCCGATCGGAGTTGCCCAGGAAGCGCGGATCAATATCCGTCACGAGCACATGCCCCTCGGCACCGACTCGATCAGAGAGCCATCGACCTATCGACCCACTGCCTCCTCCTATTTCCAGGCAACGCCAGCCCAAGCTGACGCCGGTTGCGAGAAGATGGCGCGTCGTGTGAGGATCGTGCAGATCCTCCAAACTCAAAAATCGCTGTGCCGCCTCCCGCTCTGCTGCATTGTCAAAAATGTAGTCCGCCATGCTAATCCTCCACCGAAGCGCCGACGCAGACCAAGGACGGGAAAGCACGATGCTGCCACAGCTTCTCGCGAAATCACAGACGACGCTGCGGCTGCTTTGGCGCGGTCTCAATCAGCTGATGAGGCGTCGCGTCCTTACCTAGTAATTCTGTTCCGTTGCTACTCAATCTCCACCTCGCCCATCGCCACGGTTCGCTGCGCGGACTGCCAAAACATGACAACCACTAAGCAGGGGCACCGCCCCGAACCCGGCGATCTCGCTCATCTGTCGCCACTTCGCTGGGAACACGTCAATCTGACGGGCGATTACCACTGGGAGACCTCAGTACTCGACTCGCGGCACTGGTGCCAACGGCGGCACGGCTGTTGAGCACGCCGGGCCGGCTCAGCGGAAGAGCGGCAGACACCTTGCGAATGGCTCAATTCGAGGTCGGCGGTAACAGTAGCTGTCGATCGCTAATGACGGCAATTATTTGATTATTTCGGCAATCGTCGCGCCGTGTGCTCAATGATGATGCTTTTGAATAGCTCGCGAAACCATTGATAAGCCGGGTGCTGTCCTAATCGTTTGTGCCAGATGAGTTCGATGGTCGAAAATTTCGACTGCGTACTGATCGGTGCCGCCCGTAGTTTGAGATCGAATAGAGGCGCGTAGAGATCTGCGACACGCTTGGGTAGAGTCACAATCAAATCACTGTTCGCGATAATTGAAGGGGCGACGGTAAAATGATTTACGGTCAGCGCTATCCGGCGCGTCAGCCCATGCTCCACGAGCGCGTCGTCCACAAATCCACTCGGATCGCCGCGCGGCGTGATGAGCAAATGTTTGGCCGACGCGTAGCGTTTCAGATCGAGCTTGCCGCGCGCGAGAGGATGATCGGGCCGCATCATGCAGCAGAAAACATTGTCGTCGATGATCTCGACACCGATACGGTCTGGAATTTCGCCGAACACACCGACCGCAAAATCAATTTCGCGCGTGTCCAAGCGATCAAACGCTTTGCCGTTCGGCGGCACTATTCGGATATCGATTCCAGGCCCTTCGACGGCGAGTCGACGCATCAATGGCGGCATTGAGGTCGTAACGATGTAGTCATTCGTATCGATGGTGAAGGTACGTTCGGCGATCGCCGGATCAAACTTTAGGGGATCGAGTGCGATCTCGATGGAGGAAAGCGCGGCATGAATTTGCGGCGCAAGCTCCAGTGCACGCGGCGTTGGTAGCATACCCTCCGTGCCACGAACAAATAGCTCGTCCTTCAAGTAGTGGCGCAAGCGGGATAAGGCATTGCTAAACGCCGGTTGCGACAACCCGATCCGCTGTGCGGCGCGCGTGACATTGCGCTCGGCCATCAAGGCATCGAAGATGACCAGTAGATTCAGATCGAGCCGTCTTAAATTCATGATGCGAATAGCGACTGTTCTAATTATCCATTTCAACAATCTTTCGATCGGGTCCAGACTTCCCTCCAACAAAGCCGGTGCAGCTCGCGCCGACTAGACACTCTGTAGGAGGATGTCATGCGAAACTTTAATCACGCTGTAGTCGCTGCTGGCGTAAACCGTAGCATTGATTCACTGCTCGAACAGCGGATACCGCGTCCGTCATCGCTGGTCCGTCCACTTAATTCGGTGCGGCAACCGGCGCGTCTAACCGCATCCGTCAGTGGCGTTCACGAAAGTCGCCTCACGTTGTTTGTAGTGGGTGCGAGCACAGTGGTCTTGGGCGGGCTCCTTACGCTGAGCATCCTCGCTGGCTACCATGCGCCGACCTTGTTCTGAACGCGACGCTAATTACGATTGCTTATGAATTGAGGTGAGCAAGCATGAAAAATATGACCGGCGATTTCGTGGCTTCGTGGAGCATTGGTTTGGTTGGGTTCGCCGTATGGACTTCTTTCCTAGCTTATCTAGCGACCAAACAGTTACCCCCGATGCTTTGAAGAAAATGAGCCGACAGCGTGGGCCGTGCGCCTAGTTGCGTAATCCGGCGCATGTCGGTAGGCGATTACGCCATTAATCGGTAGCAGTTGGACGGGTAACCCTTAAGGTCGTCGGCCTGTGAACAGGAGTCGACGATGGCACAAGCGAGGTTATCCATGCGCAAGATCAAAGAGATTGCGCGGCTACGCTTTGAAGCGGGACGGACCTATCCGGAGATTGCGACGGCGGTGGGGGTGGCGTGTTCGACGGTGCAATTGGCGTTAGGTCGATTGTCATCGGCGGGCTTAAATTGGCCGTGG
>JAYUEZ010000432.1:0-3838 GCA_043738965.1 Gammaproteobacteria bacterium | reverse complement strand
ATCTGCGCGTGCCAACTCACACAGCGATTGCGCGCGCGGCGCGCGTCGATCTAATTCTTATCTAAAGGAAAACGATGAGCACCAACACGATTACCCAGGATGCGCCCGAACTTCGCTCAACCAACCGCAGCGGCATCGAGGTGCCGACCAGTGTCGCGGCGTCCGCCGTGAATCCCGAGCGTATCGGTGCACCTGGCGCCTATCCGTTCACGCGCGGCATCTTTCCCGATGGTTACCAAGGGCGTCTGTGGACGGTCCGTCAATACTCGGGATTCGGCACTGCGGAAGAATCCAATGAGCGCTACAAGTTTCTTCTCGCCCAGGGGCAAACTGGGCTGTCGGTGGCGCTAGATCTCCCGACCCAATGTGGATTCGATCCCACGCATCCGATGGCTCGTCCCGAGATCGGGAAGGTTGGCGTGTCGCTGTCGAACTTGAGCGAAGCGGAGATCCTATTCAGGGATCTTGATTTGGCGCAGATCTCGACGTCGTTCACCATCAACGGCTCGGCGGCGATCATTTATGCGATGTATCTAGCCGTCGCGGACAAACAGAACGTGCCACGCAGCAAGCTCACCGGCACGATCCAGAACGACATCCTCAAGGAGTACGTCGCGCGCGGCACTTGGATTTTTCCGGTGCGCCCCTCGATGAGGCTCATCGCCGACTCCATTCTGTACTCGAACGACGTATCACCACGTTTCAACCCCATCAGTATCGCTGGCGCGCATGTGCGCGATGCCGGCGCCACGGCAGCGGAGGAGATGGCGTACACGCTCGCCAACGGCTTGGCCTATGTCGAGGAGCTGCGCGCGCGCGGCGGCGATGTCGATAAGTTCGCCAAGCGCCTATCGTTCTTTTTCTACGTGCACATGGATTTCTTCGAGGAGATCGCCAAGTTCCGCGCCGGCCGGCGGCTGTGGGCGCGCTTGATGAAGGAGCGTTACGGCGTCGTGGACCCGAAGGCGCAGCACTTTCGCTTTGGGGTAGTGTGCGGTGGCTCATCGCTGGTGGCGCCGCAGCCCTATAACAACGTCGTGCGCGTGGCGGTAGAGACGATGGCCGCGGTCTTCGGGGGCGCGCAATCAATCTTCACCTGTGCATTCGATGAAGCGTTCCAGATCCCGACCGAGTTTTCGGCTGAACTCGCCGTGCGCACGCAGCAGATCATCGCGTACGAAAGCGGCATTGGTCGAACCGTCGATCCACTCGGTGGCAGTTACTTCTTGGAGGAGCACACCGATCGAATGGAAGAGAAGATCATGCAAGTCATGAGCGAGATCGATACCTACGGCGGCGTGATCCGCGCTATCGAGGATGGCTGGATCCAGATGCGCCTGGCCCAACGCGGGCTCGAGCGCAAGCTCGACACCGACTCGGGCGAACATGTCATCGTGGGGCAGAATCACTTTAAGAAGCCCAACGAGGAAATCAAGGTTGGCGAGGTATTCAAGCTCGACCCGACCATCGCGGCGCGTGCGCTCGAAAAATTTCAGCGCGTGCTCGATACGCGCGCGCAATCCGCGGTTGATGCGTCGCTCGCCAAGCTGGCCACCGCGGCAGCCAACGATCGTGAAAACGTCATGCCGTATCTCGTCGACTGCTGTCACGCATACGTTACCGTCGGCGAAATGGTCGCCTGCCTCAAAAAGGAGTGGGGTGAATTTAAGGAGCCGGTCAATCTATGAACACGCCGCTTCAGCCGCGTCCGGCACTGGCGGGCAAACGGATCCTGATCGGAAAACCAGGATTGGATGGCCACGACATCGGCGCCAAGATAGTCGCGCTAACGTTGCGGAACGCCGGTGCCGAAGTGATCTACACCGGTCTTCGCCGGAGTCCGCTGCAGATTGCGCAAGTGGCCGTGGACGAAGGAGTCGACGCGGTCGGGCTGAGTATTTTATCGGGCAGCCACAAGGAACTGGTCGCGGATGTGATGGAGCAGTTGCGCGAACTGAAGGCGGCCGACGTCAAAGTATTCGTCGGCGGCACGATCCCCGCCGAAGATCAACCGCACCTGCGCGAGCTCGGTGTCGCTGCTATCTTCACCGCCGACATGCCGTTGGCGGAGGTGGTTAGGATATTGGGGGAACGCCTTGCATAAGCACGCCGTGTGGTCGCTACATTGGCGCAGTGAAGTGACGCAGGGTCGCTTTAAGTGACGACTACCGCGCCGCTTGATCGTCGGGCGCTCGGCCGGACGCTGTCGGCGCTTGCCAACGCGAGTGCACTCGACCTAGCGCAGCGGCCACTGCGACCAGTCACCTCCAACCCGGCGCGTCGCATCGGCATCACTGGCGCACCTGGTGCCGGTAAGAGCACGCTGTTGGGGCACCTCGCGTTGTTGCGGCGAGCCGCGGGTCGGCTTGGTGTGTTGGCCGTCGATCCGAGCAGTCCCAAGACTGGTGGAGCGATTCTCGGCGATCGCGTGCGCATGGACGAATTGGACGGCGCGTCGGAGTTGTATATCCGTTCGCTCGGCTCGCGTAACACCTCCGACGGACTCGCGGACAACCTACCCGAGATGCTGGATGCGATGGACGACTTTGGCTTCGCCGAAGTGATGCTGGAAACCGTGGGTGTTGGCCAGGTCGAATACGCCGCGCGTGCGCAGGTTGACACGCTGGTGCTGGTGCTACTGCCCGACAGCGGCGACACCGTGCAGGCGATGAAAGCCGGCATCATGGAGATGGCGGATATTTTCGTGGTCAACAAGGCCGACCTGTCAGGCGCGCAAAAGATGGCCGCTGACATCCAGCGTATTGCCGCGCTTAGTCATCACGATCCGGGCTCGTGGGTGCCGCCGGTGTTGCTGGCGGCGGCGTCACAACCGGCCTCCATCCTCGCGTTATCCGAGGCCATCGATCGCCACCAAGCGTGGCTCGGGGCCAGTTACCGCCAGGAAGTTTTACACGATCAGCGCGCCCGCTATCGGCTTAGGCGCCTGCTAGAAATGCGGATCACACAGGTTATCGCGGAGCAAGGCGTCGCGTTCTTCGCCGCGCCGCTTGCAGAGCAATTGTTGCTTACGCTTGAGCTGCTGAGAAGGGTGAGCGTCAGGCCTTGATTATTCTCACCACGGGTTAGGCGTTGCCAGTCAATACCGCCTTACTTACACCTGCGGCGCGAACTCATTGTCGCGTTGGATCAGTCGTCGGTCATACTCGACATCTATTGGGTCGGGATGAATAGAAGTGTTCCAGGACGTCGGAGGAAGTGACGAAAGTTTTATGGCTACGAATGAACCATCCAAATTTCCGACCCAGGAAAATCTAAAGCTGGAACACTATCTCTTGCCGACTGCCGCGATTGACGCTGACCATCCGGAAGTCATCGCTTTTGCACAAGAAGTGGTCGGCTCCACGCAAAATCCGGTATCCCAGGCGAGCCAACTCTATTTGGCGGTGCGCGATCGCATCCAGTACGACCCCTACAAGCTAGATCTGTCAGACTCAGGCATGAAAGCCAGCCGCGTACTCGCATTGGGTCACGGCTGGTGTGTGACAAAAAGCGCGTTGCTCGCGGCTGCCTGCCGCGCGGTGGGCATTCCAGCGCGTGTCGGCTACGCCGACGTGCACAACCACCTGTCCACGCGGCGACTGCGTGAGGTTATCGGTTCCGACACCTACTATTGGCACGGCTATGCCGCGCTCTATCTGCATGGGAAATGGGTCAAGGCGACGCCGGTGTTCGACTTTTCACTGTGCCAAAAATTGAAAATGACACCGCTTGAGTTTGATGGGATTTCGGACTCGATCTTGCAGGCCTGTGATGAGCACGGTAACCGCCACATGGAATATCTGCGCATGCGCGGCGAATATGCCGACATTCCGTTGGC
>JAYUEZ010000431.1:0-3851 GCA_043738965.1 Gammaproteobacteria bacterium | reverse complement strand
AGGAGGAGTCATAGCAGCGCTATGGCGACGACGAGCAACGCCGTAGCGTGGTTCGAGGGCAAGCGACCCAACTATATCGTTATGGGGAAGGCTCATTGCGGGACGGCACACTAGCCAACGCTGGATAATTCAATCTTCATCGGCGCATGGATAAAGTGCGGCGGGTTAGACGCTCTTTACCGCAACGACGCTCGGCGAACTTTCAAATCTTTCGCGAGCAGTCGTTTGAGCGGTCAGATCAAGAATCCAGACGGGAACTAGAAGAAGATCTTTGTAAGCACATTTTCACCGTGTCCGCGGGAATGGTGGGTGTGTGTCTTACGGTGATTGGGATGGTTCGAATCGTGATCTCCATCCGAAAAATCGACACGCTTGCCGACGATTTCATCGCGGTCAACGCCTTACTATTTCTGATTTCGTGTCTTGCGTCCTATTTTGCGCTTCGCACGCGCAATGTAAGCAGGATGCATCGAATGGAGCGCTTCGCCGATTCAATGTTTATTCTTGCTATGGTGGTTATGACCTGCAATTGCCTCTTTATTACCTATGCAGTCTCGAGCTACTGAGACTGCAACAACTCGCAAGACGCGCGTACTTCAATTCATGCACCAGCCGTGACTGACCACCAGCGATTGGCCGGTCAAGGCATTGCTTGGAAAGGTGGCGAAGGTAAGCGCAACTTCGGCGACGTCTTCAACGGTCGTGAATTCACCGTCAACGGTATTCGCGAGCATTATTTTTTTCACCACGTCGTGTTCGGAGATGCCGAGAGTTTTGGCCTGTTCCGGGATTTGCTTTTCGACCAGCGCGGTCTTCACGAACCCGGGGCAGATGACATTCGCGCGCACACCGTGTGCCGCGCCCTCCTTGGCCACCACACGGGCAAGGCCAAGCAAACCGTGCTTGGCGGTGACATAGGCTGCCTTGAGGGGCGATGCCTCCTTGGAATGCACCGAGCCCATATAGAGGATGGCGCCGCGGCCTTGTCGATACATATGCGGCAAGCACGCGCGCGTGGTTAAAAAGGCGCCGTCGAGATGGATCGCGAGCATGCGTTTCCACTCGGCAAATGGAAATTCCTCAACGGGATGAACGATCTGGATCCCCGCGTTCGAAATAAGAATATCGATCGTGCCGAAATGCGCGACCACTCTTGCCACGCCATCGTTAACCGCCTCTTCCTCGGCGACGTTCATGGCAATACCAAGCGCGCGGGTCGCGTCGCCAAGCGTTGCAGCCGCGGCCGCGGCCTCCTTGGCGTCGAGATCAGCAACAGCGATACGGCCACCGGCCGCGGCGAAGCGTTGTGCGATACCAAAGCCGATGCCGCGCGCCGCGCCGGTAATGAGACATACTTTGTTTTCGAGTTGCATGACAAGATCCTCGTCGTTGTTTCAGAGTTTCCTTAAGTGGTCAAACGAACGCCGTCGTCGCGACGATCAACCCTGCCGCCGCCGACGTAACCGAACCCCAAAACAACCAGCGCCGTCGAGTCAACACGGTTATTGCCGCCAACGCGATTGCAATCTGAACAAATGTCAAAGCAAGGGCAAGTCGTTCATGCGGTTTCAGCCTCGCCTCGGATTCTTCTCCGAGTTTTTTTGATTCCGCTTGCAGCTTTCGGGCATCTATCAAAATCGCAGCCTTCTCTTGGTCTTCTTTCTCTTTATCCGCGAGATAGCGTGCTTTCGTTTCCCGTTCGTTGGCTAGCGACGCTACTGCTTCGTCAAGGTGCGCCTTCATCGATTTTGCTTGGTAGAACGCAAATTGGTCGCTCGCCTCGGCCTGCTTCAGGATACTTTGGTTCTTGAGGAACATCGCCTCGTTCTGAGCGCTGCCACTTTGGTAACTGATCAACGCGCCAATCGTGGCAAGCATGGCGGTCATGAGAGCGACCTTCTGAACCAGACCATCAATCGTCCTTTCGCCGGCTTCTTCCACCGCATGTTCGTGCGGACTTGCTACTTCATATTCGTCTTCCATTTATTTCTCCAGTCGCCCAAGTTTTTTTTGACGAACTCCAGCCCGCTCGGTTTTAGGCGTAATAGTCAATTTCCACCCGCCGCGCCCATGTGTGCCTCGATCCGTTGGAGCTGGTCCGCCTGGGCTTTGAGTTGCGCGACTAGCTGGGTCAATTCCTCGGCGCGTGCCGCATCGAGTTTCGCATGCAGCGCCATGATTTCGAGTTCCGCACGTAAATTCACTTCGTAGTCGTTGCCAGCATCGATACGATCCCGGGCGGATTGTCGATTCTGACTCATCATGATAATTGGCGCTTGAATGGCAGCCAGGCACGACAAGATCAGATTAAGCAAAATAAAGGGGAAGGGGTCGAACGGCTTCGACAGGTCCTCATTCAAGACCATCCAGCTGATCATCGAAATGAAAAACAGCCCAATGAAAGTCCAACTGCCACCGAACGAGGCGACTTTATCGGCGATGCGTTGACCAAAAGTAAGTTGGGTATCGAAAACTTGATTCGGATCGGCACGCGACGAGTCGCGACCTAAGAGCCGGGCGACCAGGCCGCGTTCAAAATCTGTTGACTGGCGAACCCAAGCTTCCCAATCGGGGATTTGAAGTTTGGATTGACCTGTTGATAAACGGCTAACCGTTGGCAATGCGTGCCAGAGCCAACGAATCAACGTCAGCAAAATAGTCGCACCGACCATCGCCGTGAAAACATGTCCGAGCAGATTATCCGGCGCAAGAACGCCCGTTTTTCGCATCAACCAACCGCCGACCACGGCGCCAAGACAGCCCGTGGTGAGATCGCCCAGAATGCCGTACTGAGGATCTCCGCGCACGGCCCGCCGGGTGATCCATCCAGCAGATAACCCGATCGCGAGCCAAATGGTCAGGTGATACATATTCAAATTCCTTCGCCGCGGCTTGTGAGAGCTCGAAAAATTAGGATCCGACGGCAGCCATGGGCAGCCTTATTGGCTTGGTTCTGCGTGCCAGCCACCGCCCAACGCACTCACCAGACCCGCGCTCGCGACCAGCCGGCGCGCGGTGAGATCGAGACCGGAACGCTTGGTAGTCAACGCATTCGCTTGGGCGGTAACGACGGTCAAATAGTCGACCGTCCCGGCTAGATATTGATTCATTGATAATTGCGCCGCTTGATCTGCCGTGCGCTCGGCCGCTTGCTGCGCAACGCTTTCCTCAGTCAACACGCGAAGCGCCACCAGATTGTCTTCTACTTCTTGTAATCCCGTCAGCACGGTCTCGCGGTATTGGGCGACGGTCTGGTCATAAACCGCGATCGCTTGTTCCTTCTGCGCGGCACGCAGGCCCCCGTCAAATAAAACTTCAGCGAATGCCGGCCCTAACGACCAGAAACTATTCGGCAACGCAAGTAGCCGGCCGAAACTCGAGGCCTGAAATCCCGCCGCCGCACTCAACGTCAGCGACGGGAAATACGCGGCTTGGGCGACACCGATCTTCGCATTCGCCGCAGCGACCCGGCGCTCGCTGGCGGCGATGTCCGGTCGCCGCTCCAGTAGCGCCGATGGCACTTCTAATGGCATGTCCGACAACATTGGTAACGTGCGGGTGGGCGCCAGCGAGAATTCAGCCGGGGCCTTGCCGATCAACAGCGCGATTGCGTGTTCCAATTGCGCCCGTTGCACGCCGAGATCTATTGCCTGAGCGCGCGTGGTGGTAAGCAAGGTCTCGGCCTGTGCGATATCGAGCCGCGCCGCGACGCCAGCTTTATAGCGATTGCGCGTGATCTGTAACGAGCGTGCGTAGCCGGTAACGGTGTCTTCGAGCAGCCGGCGCACGGCGTCGTTAACCCGCAATTGCGCATAGGATTGCACCACGGTGCCCTGCGCGCTCAGCAACGC
>JAYUEZ010000430.1:0-10172 GCA_043738965.1 Gammaproteobacteria bacterium | reverse complement strand
CGTACGGTATCTCAAATCACTACAAGTGGAATAGACGTCATCGCGAAAATACCCGTGGCGCGTGAAGTGTCGCGAGTCTACTTGATGCGGCCAGTTTGCAGCGCGATTTTGGTCACGCCGCCACAGGTTGGTCCAATCGACTCAAATCCGCAGGTCTCTGCGAGCCCCAACATCGCGCGATTATGTGTCAGCACATAGCCGTAGAGTTGGCCGGTTTGACGTTGCCGGCAGTAATCGATCAGTGCGTGAATGAGTTGAAAGCCCAGCCCTTGGCCCTGGTAGTCGTGGCGGATGACGATGGCAAATTCCGCTTCGCGATTGTCCGGTGTCCCGATGCAGCGCGCAACCCCAACAATCGCGGTCTCCGCGGACTGTGGATTCGCCACTGCGACTAGCGCCATCTCGCGGTCGTAATCGATCTGCGTCAGGCGCGCGACTTGCGCATGCGGCCAGTCTTTAACGGCATGAAAAAATCGAAAGTAGACATCGCTCGGATCTAAAGCGCACAGAAATTGCGTGTGAAGGCGCTCGTCTTCCGGTCGAATCGGGCGGAGCAGGAGCTGCTCGCCGGCGATCTCAATGCCGCGCTGGAGTTCACTCGGATACGGTCGAATAGCAAGGCGGCTGTCCGCTGTGCCGCACGCGGGTGCGATAGCGATGCGAGCGTCCAGCGCTAGCACGCCCAGTTCGGTTACGAGCAGCGGATTAATGTCGAGTTCCACAATTTCGGGAACCTCGCACACGAGCGCTGAAAGGCGAGTCATCACCGACAGCACAGCAGCTTCATCGACGGCCGGTCGCCCGCGATATCCCGCGAGCAATTTCGCGACTCGCGTGTGGCTCAGCATCGCGCGTGCCAGCGGCGCATTCAGCGGCGGCAAACCGAAAGTACGATCCTTCATGACCTCGACCCCGGTGCCGCCGTGACCCAGCATCAACACCGGACCAAAAACCGCGTCCGTCGCTACGCCGGCAATTAATTCACATGCGTCGCGTGTATCGACCATGGCTTGGACCGTAAATCCCGTTAGACGCGCGGCGGGATGGCTGCGCGCGATTCGTTCCTGGATGGCCGTTGCAGCGTTGCGCACGTCGCCCGGACTCATGAGATTTAATACCACGCCACCGACATCGCTTTTATGGCTGATATCCGGTGACAAAATCTTGAGTGCCACCGGAAAACCGATCGCGGTGGCCCGCGCGACGGCCTGCTCGATATCACTTGCGGTTTCTGTGCGCACTACCGGTATGGCGTATGCGGCGAGCAATGCGCGCACTTCATTTTCGGCGAGCAGGGTGCGCGCCGCGTGTAGTGCCGTGTCGATGATCGACCGCACCGCCGCGCGATCGTTCGGCGGTGGGAGCATCGACGCTGGCGGCGTTTCAATCAGTAGGGTTTGCAGACGCTCGAAGTCGTCAATGTGCAGAAAGGCCTGAATCGCTGCTTCGGGCGTTAAATACGATGGAACATGATGTTCGGCGAAGGTCGCACGTGCCGCCATGACCGATTGCGCGCCCAGAAAACACGTGAGGGTGTTTTTCGGCGAGCGCTGAATGACGGGTACGCAGGCGGTCGCGATACCGGCGCTTGGCACGATCGCGGTCGGCGCATGCAGTAGTAATGCAGCATCACACCCCGGATCAGCGAGCACTGTCTCTAAGGCGGCGATATAACGCTCGATCGGCGCATCACCGATGATGTCGACGGGGTTCGCGCGTGACCATGTACTTGGCAATACCTTTTCGAGCTCGGCGAGCGTCGTCGGTGCGAGTTCAGCAAGCGTACCACCGCTACTTATTAGCGCGTCCGTGGCCAACACGCCTGCGCCACCACCGTTCGTGACTATCGCCAGCCGGCGACCGCGGATGGCCTTTGCGTAGGCGAGCGTTTCGGCGGCATCGAATAATTCTTGAGTCGTGAACACCCGTAAAATGCCGGCGCGGCGCAACGCCGCATCCACGATCTCGTCGTTGCCAGCGAGGGCGCCAGTGTGCGAGGTAGCGGCGCGTGCGCCTTCGATGACGCGGCCGGCTTTAACCGCGATGACGGGTTTCGCCCGTGCCGCCGCACGCGCAGCGGACATGAATTTGCGTGCCGCCGTAATCGATTCGATGTACAGCAAGATTGCCGAAGTTTCGGGATCACGGCCGAGATAGTCCAAGAGATCGCCGAGATCGACATCTACGCTATCGCCGAGTGAAATAAAGCACGAAAAGCCGATGCCTTTGGCATTCCCCCAATCGAGGACGGCGGTGGCGAGCGCGCCGGATTGCGAGACGAAAGCAAGCTTGCCCGGAATTGCCTGAGCTTGCGCGAAACTCGCATTCAACCCAATGCCGGGCACCAGCATCCCAAGGCAATTGGGGCCAAGCACGCGTAGCAAATGCGGCGCAGCCGCGGCCAGCATGGCCTGAACGAGTGGTGGTCCTTCAGCGCTGATCGCGCGATTGAGACCAGCAGTGATGACGATTGCGGCTTTGGTGCCGCGCGCGCCGAGTGCCGCGATGAGCGTTGGAATGGTCGCGGGCGGCGTGCAGATGACTGCGAGATCGGGTGCACTTTCCAGCGCTTCCACCGTTGGCACGCAGTTTAATCCGGCAATTTGCGTGTGCTGGGGATTGACTGGAAATACGCTGCCCTGAAATGGCGCTTCCAGCAGATTGCGCATGATGAGCGCACCGACGCTGTGTGGCGCATTCGAGGCCCCGATCACGGCCACCGACCGGGGTCGAAAGAAATATTCGAGATTGCGTATCGTCACCGGTGGTGCGCCTTTGAAGTGGACTCAATTTATACGGAGGGTTTCTTATCGATTGTTGATTCAGATCAAACCCGCCGCGTCGCGCGGCGCGTAGAGTTTTAACTGTTAACTCACCCACATACTGGAAAGGAGCCCCCCATGGCACTTACTCGTTATGAACCGATCGATCTCTGGAGCCGGATGCAGCAACAGTTAAATGAATTGTGGCGCACCACCCCAGAACTTGAAACCAGCAACGTCGCCACCAGTCAGTGGATGCCGTTGGTCGATATCAAGGAGGAGCCTGAGCGCTTTGTGATCAAGGCCGACATCCCGGGCGTTAGGCCGGAGGCGATTGAGGTCACGATGGAAAACGGCGCGCTGACCATTCGGGGTGAGCGTAGCTCGGAAAAGGAGGATAAGCGGGAAGGTTATCACCGCATCGAGCGATCGCGCGGCAGCTTTTATCGACGCTTCGCGATGCCAGATTCAGCCGATGCCGATCACATTAAAGCCCAAGGTAAGGATGGGGTACTGGAAATCGAAATTCCGAAAAAAGCCGTGGTTAAGCCGCGCAAGATCGAAGTCAAAGCGTAATCATGGTCCTCACGGTCCGGCCGCGATGGCGTCCTATCATCGCGGCCGAGGTCGTGGTAATCAAGGCGGAGCCCAGGGAGAAAATTATGCTTGGTCGGCGAAGGATCTAGCCGACGAGCTTACTGCCGGCGCGCGACATCCTGTTAGAATCGAACCTCGCACCCGAGGGGCGATCGACGGTATGCGGGAATACGACGGAATTGAGGAACTAGAACGACACCTACAAGACGAGGAATCGCGCTTGTCGGCGCTGCGGCGGATGCGATCATCGTGATCGACGAGCACGGCACGATCGAAACGTTAAACGCCGCGGCTGAACGGATTTTCGCCTGTACAACAGCGGAAATTGTCGGGCGTAATATCAGCCGGCTGACGCTTGAACCGGACGCCGATCGTCACGATGATCACCTCCGCAATTATCTGTCGAGCGGAATCGCGAAAATAATCGGGATCGGACGCGAGATTGCTGGCCGCCGACTGACCGGTGAATTGTTCCCGATGGATTTATCGGTTGGCAAGGTCGCGCATTCGGGTGGAGTAAAATTCGTCGGTATTGCCCGCGACGTTACGGTGCGCAATCAGTTAGTGAAATCATTGCAAAACCGCGAAGCGGATTTACGGATGGTTGTCGACAATGCGCCTGGCGGAATTTTTACGACGGATACCAGTGGCAAAATTCTAAGCGCAAACCCGACGCTAACAAAATTGTTGCAGCATGGTTCGTCCACACTGGTGGGTACGGCGCTTACGGACCTCACAGTCGCGAATGATCGGGCAACCGTGCAAGCGGCAGTCGCGATGGCACTGGCAAATCCGAAACAACCGCAATTTGTGGATATTACATGCGTTCGACCCGGTGAAAAGCTGGCGCATGTCATGGCGCAATTAGGCTTGGATTCGCGCGTTAATGAATCAGGTCTAATTATTCGGCCAAGTCGTCGATCGCACGCCGCAATTCGAAGCCGAGGCACGCGCCGGTCTTGTTCGCGACCAGCTTGCCCATGTGAGTACGCTAACGACGCTGGGTGAGATGGCGTCCGCCATTGCGCATGAAATCAATCAACCATTAACTGCAATCGCGACGCAGGCGCAAGCCTATCATCGGTTCATACGTAGGTACTTAAGCGGACCGGAATACCGGTTTGAGCCCGGTGGCTAGGCGCCCAGTGCGACGGTCTCGATGCGGGTGCGCACGTTGTGCGTTGATGACAAGGTAATCGATAGCTCGGATGAATGCCGCGCGTAATCGACGCGGAGCAGATCTGAGCAAGGCCTCTACAACCGCAGGAATGACTTGCCAAGCGCATTTGGCCGTACGTAACGTCGATGTCGCCACTTCGGCAACGACCTGGACACTGTGTGCCAGATAACGTTTGACGGCAGCGACGACGATCGCTGCCCAGATCAAGCCCTCGACGATAGCGGGCTTGGCGGTTGAGAACGCGCGAAGATTGACGTGCGATTTCCATTCTTTGAGCAGCAACTCAATCTGCCAGCCTAAGCGATACACCTGAGAAACTGCGGCGGCGTCATAGCGCGGGTGGCAAGTTGGTCGCTAAATGCACAAACTGACGCGTCTGCGCATTCAGCAGGACACCAAACGGCAACAGAGCGACTTCCTGCCGAGTTGCCAAAAGGGCTATCCACTTAGCTCCGCCAGGCTCGCAATTGCGTTGTGAGCAGCGTCAAGCCTATCGCTGGCAAAGATTATCCTGAGACGTGGTGCGACTTCGAGGACTGGTTTGCCAGCGAAGGGGCCTGTGCGTCGTATTTGGAGCAGCTTCGATGGCCACGCGGATTTTGTTGTCCTGCGTGTGGCGTGGCGGACGACCCAGGGCGTACGTCCAGAGGGCGATTGCTCTGCCGCGCTTGTCGATACCAATGCAGCGTAACCGGCGGGACGATCTTCGACAAGACGCGCACTGCGCTGCGCGTTTGGTTCGCGGCGGCTTGGTACATTACCAGCCAAAAGCAAGGCATCAGCGCCGTGGATCCGCGGCACGTGGACTACTACCTCAATGAGTTCGTGTTCAGATCAATCGACGCCTCTCGCGATCGAGAGGGATGTTGTTCTATCGCCTAATGGAACACGCCGCCGTTACTGCGCCGGTGACTTACTCTCACATAGAGACAACGAATCGGGGCAACATAACCGCGTCGGCTCCCTGTCAGCGCGGAGCTAAGTGGATAGCCCTTGTTGCCAACGCATCATCAAACCATTCGGCTGCTCTTTCGAGAGGTAGCGCTGCACATCTTTGAGTTTATGACCCACGACCCGTGACGCCCGTGCGCCACCGTTCACCATCTCGATAATGGGGTTGATACCTTTCTGGGCGCGCACCAGAAAGTGTCCACCGTGCGCGGCCACGGCACGCAGATAATCGCGGTCAGCGAGCAGCAAGTCACCGCGCAGATGCTCCGCTGGCGGTAACTCGGCACGCTCAGTGAAGGTATCGGGCATCAATACCATTTGCTCGATACATTCTCGGCACAGGTTCCAAGCCACATGCAATTCCACCGCCGCCGGTAACACCGTGGTAAAGCGGCCTAGATACATCCGCCGTAAGGCGTCCTTGACCGCGAACGAACTACCGTCCTGCACCAAGATTCCGACGCCCGGAATTCGTTGCTCTATTCTGCGGTTCGGAACCTCTTTCAGTCCGAAGTAGGGATTGCAGACCCGATGGAACGGGGACGCTCCGCGGGCAATTTAAAACTTCTGAATGTTGCAACGACCTCGTCACTGCTGGGCCGCGTGTATAGGCAACTCACTCGCTGTCACGATTGTCCGAGTGGAGTTTTCGACCTCTTAGAATCCTTTCCAGCCAGCTTTGTGAGTGCGGCGTACCGGAAGGCCCTTGCCGGGCGCTCATATCCGGGACTCCGCGGTGGCCGCTGATCTGATCCATGTGAATGCGAAAATAGAGGGGTTTACCCAATGGGCGTGTAGTACCCCTGATGACGGTCTCGACGTACCCGGGTTCCCACCAGACGGGATTTGTCCGCAATAGATTGTAGGCGTGATGCCGGAGAACTTCGTATTCGTCTCCATCGGTCAACTCCTCATATCGGCCGATAACGATCACTGTGGCCCAATCTTGTCGGGTTACCAATTCGTCCGCTTCTACGCAAACCCGGGGATTCGCCCGCATCCAAGTAATCTTTTGGCCGATCGTAGAAAATGCATAGAGGTAATTTTCGTCGCACGCGAACATGACCGGGGTAATGTAAGGCTGACCGTCGTGTACACAGGCCAATCTTCCCAGGCGTGTGCGCTTCAGCAGCTCAATGCTCGCTTGGCGAGATATATCTTGAATCAACATCACTAGGGTCTGTTGACAATTAGGTTTAATCTCTGATTCCAACTCATTATAGGAGTTGGAGCGAAGCCACGAACTCGCCAGCGCTCACCGTCGCCGCACTTTACAAAAGTCGTTGGCAGGTCGAATTGTTTTTCAAGTGGATCAAGCAGCATTTGCACATCAAGAAATTCTTCGGCACGAGCGAGGACGCGGTAAAGACGCAAATTTGGTGCGCCGTGTCTACCGATGTGCCCATCACCATCATCAAGAAGGAGCTTCAACTCGATGCCTCGCTCTACACTTTGCTACAGATCCTCTCGGTCAGCGTTTTCGAGAAAACTCCTTTAAACAAGGCATTTCTCGACACCGCCGACACTACCGATCAGGACGCCCCTTGTACCCAACTAAATTTGTTCAACTATTAACCGGACAGTAGTGAATCAACATATCAATTCAGTGGAGCCCGGGTTAAATTCGTCAAATCTCAAATGGATATTACGGGCGGGTGTTGGGAACCACTGAATCGAGGCGCATGGACGCAGAGTTTTTCGAATACTGAGACGGAAGTGGTCATAATTTGTCGAATTAACTGAAGCCTAAACACCTTAGAACACGGTCACTAATATACGGGCTTGAGTGCCGGTGAACCTTGAGCGAGATCAATTATTCCCTCACTCTTCCTACCCGTAAAGTCGCTATGAGACGGCCTATGTCACAAGTTTTGCGAGCGAGCACGCGCAATCCCGATCAATCAAACGGACGACGAAGGCGTCGCGAGCGAAACCGGATTCCGTATGGGGGACGGGTATAGATTCTATGTCGCCTCGCAAGCCCCCGATCGTAGACTCGGATTAAATTCAGTTCCATTCTTCAGTAATGCAAAGCACACCCGCGCGAGCTTGCGACCGAGTGCGACAAAGGCTGCCGTGGTAGTCAATCCGCGCTCGCGTAATGCCAGGTAATAAGGTTCCCAAACGGCGCTGCGTCGACCCTGCATGGCCGCGTTGAACAGTAACCGCCGCACCTCAGGATCGCCCTTCTTGGTCAGCTTGCGCCGTCCGCGCCATTGGACCGACTCGCGCACCCGAACCGTCCATGCCCATGAACGCGTCGGCGCACACAAACTCTCTACGGTGATAAGGTGCGACTAACGCCAACGCCGTGAGTGGACCCACGCCAGGGAGCGCACGGCAGCGCGCTACTTGCGCGGCCCAACCCAGGCGCTTCGCTTCCGCCAGCAAGGCGCAATCCATTTTGTGTAACAACTGGTCGAGGTTGTTCGATAGTTCATCGACATCCGCCTGCAGCGACTCCAGTTCGACGAGGTTGTGATGGAGTTGGACCTTCGCACGAACCAGTGTGGCTCGGCGCCTTAGCAGCCGCCAAAACCCCTGCTGTGCCGCTGTTATCGGCACCCATACCCGCAGCTCGCTGACTTCACGCTCAAGATAGCGCGCTAGGAATTGCGCGTCCTGGCGATCCGCGTTCACCCGTTGTCCGACCACTTGCCGGTAGTGCGCCAGACGATGTGGATCGATCAGATAGACCTGCTGTCTACGCACATGGGCAACATGCGTCGCGACCTAGTGATAACAGTTCGTGGGTTCGATCGCGACCAGGATTGAGGTCTGAAAACGATCTAGCCATTGCTCGATAGCGCCACCTTCTGCGGGTAGCTAGGGACGTGTCCCGTGAAAGTTATTACCCCATTCTCGGCCGCCACGCCGATATCGGCAGAATCAATGCTGGGCTCGAAGTCTAGTTCATCGATTACATGTTGACGCACCTCTTTGTCGTTCATCACTACCTCCAATGTAGAGTTTCAAAGAAACGGCATTGCCGATCACGGTGACAGTCGTCTGTCGCACTGAGATCAATCAACTGTTAGTTTGGCCAGGGGGTTGCGGCGAACAAGAGCGTGTCTAACTAGACATGGATCAATCGTGCGACGGTCCTAGGCGATAAAATTTTTGTTGCTTGGTTATGCAACTTAGCAACTAGATGGAGACTTTAGTAATGGATCCGTACGATGTCGTCGTGATTGGTTCTGGAATGGGCGGGCTGGCTTGCGCGGCGGCCCTTTCAAAGATCAAACATCGCGTGCTCGTATTGGAACAAGACACCACGGCAGGCGGCTTGACCAAGATGTTCTCGCGCAACGGTTGGTCATGGGATGTCGGCATGCATTATCTCGGCGACCTCGGCGAGGACGGCATGGCGCGCCGACTCTATGCGTGGTTGACCGACGGCGAGATCACTGTTTCGTCGTTAGGCTCGGTGTACGACACCCTGCACTTTCCCGATGATTTCCGCATTACGTTGTCGCGACCAGAGGCGGCGCTAAAACGTGATCTCAAGGAACATTTTCCGCGATCTGATCAAGAAATCGATGTGTTCTTCGACGCCATGCGCGATGCACAACACGCGGGTCATGCCGTTTTCGCACTGCGCGGTATACCCGAACCGCTTGCCAGCATGTCACGCTTCTTTCACCACCGCGCGATCAAGCGCTGGTGCGAAAGGACTACCCAACAAGTGCTCGATGAATTCATCTCCGATCCGAAACTCAAAGCCGTGCTCTCAGCGCAATGGGGCGATTATGGCAGCCCACCCGCGCAGAGTAGCTTCGGCATTCACGCCACCGTCATTCGCGAGTATTTTGACGGTGCGTACTATCCCGATGGCGGCGGCAAAGTGTTCGCCGAAAAATTTGGCGCGACGATCGCAGCTGCGGGCGGGCGCATTCAGACCAGTTCGCGTGTGATGGACCTGCTCTTCGATGGCGATGCGGTAGTGGGCGTGACGCTCGAAGACGGCGCGCAATTTCGCGCCTCGCGCGTGGTGTCCAACATCGGCGCCCGCAACAGTGTGCTCAAACTGTTGCCCGCAACGATGTGCGATTCGCCATGGGCCCGCGAGGTGCTCTCAATCCCTCCGGCGCCGGGGTTCTTGTCGCTGTTCGTCGGTTTCGAAGGTGACATCGCGGCGAACGGCGCCACCCTATCGAATCACTGGATCTATGAATCGTGGGACGTCCACGAACGCCCACTCTTTGATCCTGAGCGCGAAGAAATCAACCGGTTCATGATTTCGTTTCCCTCGCTTAAGGATAAGCGCCATGATCCCGGCACCGCGCTAAAACATACCGGCGATATACTTACGTTGGTCGATTGGCAACTCTTCGCGCCCTGGGCCGAAGATGAATCGCCGCGCGCGCACGACGAATATCAGCGAGCCAAGAAAGTGCTTGAGCGTAGAATGCTCAGCGCGCTGGGTCGCCATTTCCCCGCACTTCTTCCACTCATTAAATACACCGAGCTTGCTACGCCGCTTACTTCGGCAAAATTCACAGGCGCGTATCACGGCGCGATTTACGGACTTGAGACGTCTCCACGACGCTTTCTTTCGCCAGCACTGAATGCTAAAACACCAAGTCCGGGCTTCTATCTGTCAGGGCAGGATGTCGGCACGCCAGGTGTGCACGGTGCCATGTGGGGTGGGTTAATGACCGCAGGGGCGATTGATCCGCGCG
>JAYUEZ010000429.1:0-10182 GCA_043738965.1 Gammaproteobacteria bacterium | reverse complement strand
CGGGCTTTGACAGCGACGAAAACGAATTACACGTCGTGTGGGACGAGGGGGAGCAGCAACTTGGTCGGGCCTCGAAAGACGCACTTGCGCGCCGTCTGATCAGCATCATCGCGGAACATTACCGTGCTAAGCATCCCGCGCGGGCTTAAAGCAATTTCGAATCCCACGGCGAAGCGTGCAGCCATCGTGCTGGCGCTGACGATCGGCGTGTTGCTGTTGGTGAGCGTTGCGTCGCGTTTCTTCGATCACCTGCAAACCGCGCGCGTGGCGGCGGCATTAGCCGCCGACGAGGCGATGGCCAGGATCATTGTCAACCGTGCGCAAGGCTATTTTAAGCCACAAGAAGACGCACTGACGCAATTTGCCCAAGAGCCAAAAGTTGTCGCCGCGATCACCGGCGCCGACGAAGCGGCGCGCACGCAATTAGCGACGGAACTCCAAGCGCGGGTACCGAGCGCACTTCGCTTGCGATTGCTGTCGCGCGGCGTTAATCAAACTGACTCCACCGCCTCGCCGCCGTTAACTTACGCCTCGCTCGATATGTTGGCTAAAGCGGAACGAACCGTGACTCCGCCTGGCATCGAGATCCACCTAGCCGGTACCCCGCAGGAGCATATGGTGATGGTACGGCGGGTTCCGCCGAGTGGAGAGCCGGTCGGATTTCTGCATCTAAGCCTCGACGCCAAGAGCGTGCGCACAGGGCTTGCGAAAGTTTTGGGAAACGACGCTCCGTTCGAGTTACGGCAACCGGTTACCGGCGCCCCGCCCGTCATTTTGGTGCGCAATGACGCATCAACCGCGCAAGAAGAAGACACCGTAGTTCTTGGTCTCCCCGGCACCGCTTGGGTGATCGCAATTCGACGCCCCACGGCCGCAACCGAAACCGAAACCAACAGCACACTTATGGACTACCTACCGCATTTCACCGTCGCGCTGCTGGCCATGATAGGTGTCGCGGTTTGGCGACGGCGCAAGCGCGTCGCTGGTCCTGCAGACTCAAGTGTGGCGTACCAAGGCGCCATTAAGGCCATCATGGACGGCGAATATCCGGGGCTCGAGGAAATAGTGCCTGGACTTAGCGATGCGAGTAAACGTCTGAAAGCGGCTGTGTCGAAAAACCTCACGACCGTCGCCATGGACGCCAATGCGACCAAGGTCGCGCCGGCGCCACCCGTGAACGCCGGCCCCGCCGAGCCCTCGGGGCCGGCACCCATCGCGCCGGTTATTTTTCGCCGCTACGATATCCGCGGCATTGTCGGTCAAACCCTGACCCCCGACGCGGTATATCAAATCGGCCGCGCGTTCGGTAGCGAAGCAGCCCTTCGCAATCAGGCCACCGTGATTGTCGCGCGCGATGGTCGGGTATCAAGCGTCGCGCTACGCGATGCGCTGGTCCAGGGGCTGCGCGAATCAGGCCGCAATGTGCTCGATATCGGACTGACACCCACTCCGGTGCTGTATTTCGCGACGCATTATTTGGATGCGCGCAGTGGAATCATGGTTACCGGCAGCCACAACTCCCGCGAATACAATGGGCTCAAGATGGTGCTCGATGGCGAGACGCTGTCTGGCGCCGCGATTCAGGGGCTCCGCCAGCGCATTGATGCGCAGGATTTCGCGACCGGCAATGGGGGCTTCGAAGAAACCGAAATTATTCCCGATTACATCCGCCGGATCAGCGAAGAGATACCGGTCTCCCTAGGCGATGCGCTGAAGGTGGTCGTGGATTGCGGGAATGGCGTGGCCGGCATCGTCGCGCCACATATTCTGCGCGCCATTGGCCACGACGTGATCGAACTCTTCTGTGAAATCGACGGCGAATTTCCGAATCATGATCCCGATCCGAGTCAGCCACATAATCTCGAAGATCTGATCGCGATCGTACGGCATGAGCAGGCGGACCTAGGGCTCGCTTTCGATGGTGACGGCGATCGCTTGGGCGTGGTCGATCGCGCTGGCAATATCCTCTGGCCCGATCGCCAATTGATGTTGTTCGCCCAAGAAATCTTAAGCCGCAATCCGGGCACCAAGGTAATTTACGACGTCAAATGCTCGCGCTTGTTGGCGGCCGTGATCAAAGCCGCCGGTGGTGTGCCCATGATGTGGAAGACCGGCCATTCGTTGCTCAAATCTAAGATGCAAGAAACTGGCGCGTTGCTAGCTGGCGATATGAGTGGCCACATTTTCTTCAAGGATCGCTGGTACGGATTCGACGACGCCTTGTATTCTGCGGCACGCCTGCTCGAAATTCTGGTCAATGCCAACGAACCGCCAGAACAGGTGTTCGGACGTCTGCCATCTGCGCTATCCACGCCTGAACTGCGGCTCGAAATGCCCGAAGAGCGGCACACGCGCTTCATGCAGCAGGTCTTGGATACAGCGAATTTTCCGGATGGTGAAATTAATCGAATCGACGGGCTGCGTGTCGATTTTTCGGATAGTTGGGGCTTGGTGCGCGCCTCGAATACCACGCCATGCCTAGTCCTGCGTTTTGAAGGAGACACCGACGCTGCGCTGGAGTCGGTGCAAGCGCGCTTTCGCGAACTTTTGCTCGCCATCGACGCCAATTTAAGCCTGCCGTTTTAAGCCATGCCCCTCGCGCACGCCCAGGCGCCCAATGTCGCTCACGTCTTGACCGAGGCGCTGCCCTATATTCAGCGTTACCAGGGCAAGTGCATGGTCATCAAGTACGGTGGCAACGCCATGCTCGATGAGAACTTGAAGCGCGGTTTTGCCCGCGACATGGTGTTGATGAAATTGGTCGGCATTCATCCGATCGTCGTGCACGGCGGTGGTCCACAGATTGGATCGTTGTTAGCGCGCTTGGGCAAGGAAAGTCATTTCGTCGACGGCCTGCGCGTGACCGATGCCGAAACCATGGATGTGGTCGAAATGGTGCTGGGCGGTCTCGTCAATAAAGAGATTGTCAGTCTCATCAATAGCCACGGCGGGCGGGCCATCGGATTGACTGGTAAGGATGGGCCGCTGATTTACGCGCACAAGCTCATCTTAAGTCGACGTCGCGAAGCATTGGAAGCCCCCGAGATTATTGATCTCGGCCACGTTGGCGAAGTCACTCGAATCGATCGCCAAGTGCTCGACTACCTTGCGACGGGCGGATTTATCCCAGTCATTGCGCCGATTGGCGTCGGCGCCGATGGCATGTCGTATAACATTAACGCCGATCTGGTCGCGGGCAAAATCGCCGAAGTGATGCAGGCCGAAAAGCTCATTATGCTGACCAATACGACGGGACTACTCGACAAGCAGGGGACCTTGCTGACTGGACTCGATGCGGAGCAAGTCGATGCGCTGATCAACGATGGGACCATCGGCGGTGGGATGCTACCGAAAATGGATGCGGTGCTCGATGCGGTCAAAGCTGGAGTCAAACGCGCGCACATTATCGACGGTCGCATCGAACACGCGGTGTTGCTCGAACTTTTTACCGATTCCGGAATTGGCACCCTGATCGAGCGGCGGTGAGAGCGGGCCGCAAGCAGCAGATCTTGGAAGTCTTGGCGCGTGAGCTTGAAGCCAAGCCAGGCACGCGCATCACCACCGCCGCACTGGCCGCCGCGGTCGGTGTTTCCGAAGCGGCGCTTTATCGACATTTTCCGAGCAAGGCGAAAATGTTCGAGACCTTGCTTGCCTTCGCCGAAGACACCGTGTTTGGTCTATTTACACGCATTCTCGACCAACAAGTAAACCCCATCACGCGCTGTGCGCAGATGCTCCAGGTCGTACTCCAATTCGCGGAGCGCAATCCCGGCATCGCGCGTGTTTTGACCGGCGATATTCTGGCGGGCGAACAACCGCGGCTCCGCGTGCGCGGTGAACAATTTTTCGACCGCGTCGAAACGCAATTGAAACAAGTGTTGCGCGACGCGACACTAACGGCGGGTCCCCAACCAGATCGCGCGCTGATCACGGCCAGCGCGAACCTGCTGACCGCCTATGCTCGCGGACGGATCAGCCAATTTGTTCAAGGCGGATTTCGCGCGGCGCCAAACGCGAATTGGGATGATCAGTGGAAAACGCTGGCTGCCGGGATTTTCCACAACACCGAAGGAGACGCCCAGTAAGTCACTCCTGGACGTTGCCTTCCGTTCGTAAGCGGGCCGTGCGCCTGCCTTCAACGTCGATTCCGACGTCTAGCCCTTAGCGCTGCGCGCTACGCAGTTCGCGAAACCGTTTCAAATCGACGTCGAATTTCTCGTGTAATCTCGTTTCCTCTTTGTGCTTGTCGGCGATGAAGCGCTTGTTATCGGCGATTTGGCCACGCAAATCCGCGATGTCCTTGGTCAGACGCTCCGGCACCGGCTTGCCGCGTCGTTCCAAATCCGCGGCCTGTGAGATTAAATTATCGAGGCCTTTTTGAAGTTTGACGCTGCGGCTTTCAGTGAGTTTTACTTGAGACTGGATATTCGCCACCTGTCCATCGCGCGCGAGCACCAGGTCGTCTTCCGAGCTGAACGTATCGAGCAATACCTTGTCGGCGGCCGCCTGCTTCTTGGCCGCGGCTTCGGCGGCCGCGCGCGTTTTGTCGGCGGCGGCTTTGGCCGCGCGCGCTTGCTCCACTTCGGCCTGCGTCTTGGCCGGACCAAGTTGTTTCACGCCGCCCGCGGCGTTGCGCTCTTCGTGCCCCTGCTGCACGTATTCAGCAGGCACGGTGTTACCGCACTCCTTGATGCCTTCTTTATTCGTCCAGCATTTAATCGCGGCGGCGACTGGATCAGTGGCAAATAGCAAGCCGCATAACAGCGCCAGAGTAACCAAGGTTTGTCGCAATAACTTTTCCATCGTTTGCTTTCCTATCAGTTGCTCGCCAAATAGCCGCATCAATGCGGTTTTAACTTTATCTAGTGCGTCCAAAACGCCAGCTGAACTCTAGGTAAACTCTGAATAAGTCCATCCTGGACTTTTCAGAGCACGGGAAGCAAAAAGAATGATTTTTGCCTCCTTAGTTCACACCGTAGCGATTTCGGTAATCGTTAATTTCGCCAATTTCTTTAGCCCGCCCGCCCGCTTTGCCCAAATAATTAACGATGTCGTCGAGCATCACGATGCTAATTACCGGTAATCCATGCCGTTCGCCGACTTCCTGTACCGCGGATAACACGCCCTGCCCACGCTCTTGTCGATCAAGCGCGATGATTACCCCGATTGGGGACGCGCCGGCTGCCGTGATGATGGTGACCGACTCGTTGATGGACGTTCCCGCCGAGATGACATCGTCGACGATGACCACGCGCCCGCGGAGCGTCGCGCCGAGCGTAGTTCCGCCTTCCCCGTGGTCCTTGACCTCCTTACGGTTAAAGCAGAAGGGAACATCGCGTTGATGCCTCGAAGCTAGCGCGATAGCCGTCGCCGCGCCCAACGGGATCCCTTTGTAGGCTGGGCCATAGAGCATATCGAAGCCAAGGCCGCTCGCCATGAGGGCGGCTGCATAATAGTCACCCAGATGGGCCAGGGCGCGGCCGCCATCAAACACGCCGGTATTGAAAAAGTACGGACTTTGACGCCCAGATTTGAGCTTGAAGCTGCCGAATTTAAGCGCGCCGTTGGCGAGTGCGAATTCGATAAATGCGGTTTGGTACGCGTGCATCAATCACCGACGCCGGCAGCGATAGAGCGCGATTTCACCCAGCAAATTGGGCAGCCAACGCATGCCGAAAGCGGTGTGATGATCGGCGTCGACCGTGCGTCGCTCCAGAATTTTTACTCCTTCCAAGGCGCATAATTCCTCGAAATCTCGAATGGTGCACATGTGGATATTCGGTGTGTTAAACCACGTGTGCGGCAAATGTTTGGTTACCGGCATTTTGCCAAGCGCGATTTGTAGCCGACAGTTCCAATGGCCAAAATTCGGAAAGGTCACGATACCTTCGCGCCCGACACGTAACATTTCGCGCACCACCAGATGTGGATAGCGCATGGCCTGCAGGGTCTGCGTCATGATCACGTAATCGAACGAATTGTCGTCGAAGTCGGACAATCCGCGATCCAGATCCGAGTGGATCACGTTCACGCCAGCCGCCAAACATTTAATGATGTTGGCAGGATCGATCTCGACCCCATAGCCGGTGGCCTGGCGCTCACGTTGTAAAAAATCGATCAAGGCGCCGTCGCCACAGCCGAGATCGAGAATGCGGCTGCCGGCGGTAATCCATTCCGCGATTAAGACCTGATCTTCGCGTAGTCCGTTCATGCGTTAATCTGCGCCCACCGTGATCCCCTGAAAATACGTGCGCAAGGCGGCGTGATACAGCGGGATCTCAAGCAAAAACGAGTCATGGCCGAGCTCGGACTCGATCTCGACATAACTGACATCACGATTAGCATCCAATAGCGCCCGCACGATTTCGCGCGAACGCGCGGGCGAAAAGCGCCAATCACTACTGAACGAGGCGACGAGGAACTTGGCGTCGGTATGCGCCACCGCGTCGCGCAGACGATCACCAAAGCGTGCGGCGGGATCAAAGTAGTCGAGTGACTTAGTCATCAGCAAATACGTGTTGGCGTCAAAGCGCTTAACAAACGCTTCGCCTTGGTAGCGCAAGTAGCTCTCGATTTGAAACTCGACGTCGTAACCGTAATTCAATTTGCCATCGCGCAGTTCCCGGCCAAATTTCGCCATCAACACGTCGTCCGAGAGATACGTAATATGACCTAACATTCGCGCCAGCATCAGGCCGTGTTCGGGGACCACGCCGTGCTCATAGTAACGACCGGCATGAAAATTGGTGTCGGAACGAATGGCATGGCGCGCGACTTCGTTGAACGCGATATTTTGCGGTGACAATTTCGCCGCCGCGGCAATTACGATCGCATGCCGCACGCGCGTCGGATAGTCGACCGTCCATTGCAGCGCCTGCATCCCACCCAGACTACCGCCCATCACCGCGGCCCAGCACTCGATACCGAGCGTATCGGCGAGGCGCGCCTGGCTTTCCACCCAGTCGCGCACGGTGACCAGCGGAAAGTCTGGCCCATAGCAGCCGCCGGTCGCCGGATTGACCGTCAGCGGCCCGGTTGATCCGGCGCAACCGCCGAGACTATTCGCAGACACCACGTAGAACCGCTCGGTGTCGACCGGCTTGCCAGGACCGATGCAATTGTCCCACCACCCCGGTTTGCCCGGGTCGCCCGCATGATAGCCCGCCGCGTGATGATCACCGGACAAGGCGTGACAAATCAGCACAGCGTTGTCGCGCGCGGCATTGAGCGTACCGTAGGTTTCATAGACCAACGCGTAGTGATCCAGGACCGCGCCGCAATCGAGCCGCAAAGGCGTGTCGAATTGTTGAATGCGCGGTTCGACTAGGCCGACCGAATGCGCAGGGTCTGTTCCGGACAGGGATCTTGTCGGCATCGTTACAACCTGCCGAAACCGGCGAGCGGCGCGACGATCAAATACAACGCGAGTTGCAACAGAACAATGACTACCAGCGAGGATAAATCGAGCCCGCTCACCGGCGGCAACGCACGCCGGATCGGCCGCAGTAACGGTTCGGTGAGCGCGCTAATCAACGCCAGCACCGGATTGTAGGCGGATGGCGCAACCCAGCTGGCGAGTGCTTGAATGATGATCGCGAACAGATAAAGGTAGATTAGTTTCGACAATAAGTCGGCAACAGCCACCAATATCAGACTACCAACGGGGTTACCGAGGGTGGCCACCAGCCAAGTGTTCAACAATTGCAGAAGGGCGATCAGCAACACGCTCGCGCTATCGATGCGACCGAGCGCGGGAATGTAGCGGCGCAGCGGGCGCAAGATCGGATTGGTCAGCTTGACGATTGCCTGGCTTAAGGGGTTATGAAAATCGGCGCGCGTCCATTGCAACAGTAAACGTAGTAACACCGCGCCGATGTAGAGACCGAACACCGTGTTGATTAAGAACACGCCGGCGTTCGCGAAGTATCCCGCCTCCATTAGCGTTCTCCGAATTCGCGACTAAGTTCCCCCGCCCGGGAGGCGGCGGCGCGGAGCGCGCGGTCCACCAACTCCTCAAAGCCACCCGCTGCAAGGGTTTGTAAGGCGCGTTCGGTGGTCCCGCCCTTGGAGGTTACTTGTACGCGTAGAGCGGCCGGATCGAGCGGTGAGCTTCGTGCGAGTTCGGTCGCGCCTGCCGCCGTTTCGAGCGCGAGCTGACGCGCGATGTTGAAATCAAGACCAAGCGCCACACCAGCCCGCTCGAGACATTCGATGAGCAGAAAGAAATACGCAGGCCCGCTGCCGGACAAGGCCGTCACCGCATCGAGTGCGCTCTCGTCTTGAACCCACACCACGCCGCCGACCGCGCAGAGCAGGCTGTCGGCGGTATCGCGCCCGGCGGGACTTACCCCCGCGGTAGCGTAGAGCGCGGTAATGCCGCGCCCGATCAACGCCGGGGTATTCGGCATCGCTCGCACCACGGCGGCTCCGCCCGCTAGCCACGCCGTAAGGGACGCCGTCGTAATGCCCGCGGCGATGGAAATCACCAAGGGATTGCGCTCCCGTAGCGCCGGCGCGATTTCAAGCGCGACGTCGCGCATCTGTTGCGGCTTAACGGCCAAGACAATGGTCTCGGCGTGGGCGACCGCCTCGTGGTTACTCGCGACGGTATTCACCCCGAGTTGCGAGTGAAGATAGTCACGTGCGTCCGCTATCGGATCGGCAACCACGATGCGCGTCGCATCATCGCCCCGCGCCAATAGGCCGCCAATAATGGCTCGCCCCATGTTGCCACCACCAATAACCGCAAGAGTTGAATTCATAGTCGCGAGCGATCGTAGAAGTTGCCAGATCCCGCCGAGTCTACCATCTTAGGTTGCGGCCTTAGATCGTGGTCCAAAGAGGGCGGTGCCGACACGAACGATGGTCGCATTTTCTTGGATGGCGGCTTCGAAATCGGTCGAAGTCCCCATCGACAAGGTATCGAGACCGTGAACCACGTAGGGCGCAAGCGCAGCCCGCAGCTGGTGAAAGAGCACTCGTTGTCGCGCCTCATCCGCAGTCAGCTCCGGCATGCCCATGAGACCGCGCAGCTGGATCCGTGGTAGCTCGAGCATGGCCGCGACGAGAGCCGGCAAGGCGTCCAACGTGACACCGCCCTTGTGCGCCTCACCCTGTACATTAACTTCGATACAGCACTGTAAGGGCGGCAAGGACGGTGGGCGCTGTGCGCTAAGGCGCGCGGCGGTTTTCAGCCGATCGACGCTATGGACCCAACTGAAATGGGTCGCGATGTCGCGGGTCTTATTCGATTGAATGCGCCCGATAAAATGCCAGCTCAAGTCGAGGGCTTCGAGTGCCGCAATTTTAGGGAGGGCCTCCTTAACATAGTTCTCGCCGAACGCGTGCTGACCTTGCGCTGCAAGTTCGCGGATGGCGGCGACCGATTGTCCTTTGCTGACGGCGAGTAGATTAACCGCATTGGCCGGCCGGCCGGCGCGAGCCAGGGCACTCGCGAGCCGGGTCCGGACCTGCTCGATCCCGGTTGCTATCACCATTGATGCTGGAGGTCGTTGCATGACAAGTCAGGATGTTACTTGCTAAAGTTCGGAAATAGAATTAAGTCTAGTGCGCGTTAAATTGCAATCTCTAGAACCGGTGACGGTGGCTAACTTGTGCAGGGGGTTTCGGCATGGATATCGGTGAACTACTGGCCTTTAGCGTTAAGAACGGCGCGTCTGATTTACACCTCTCGGCCGGCCTGCCACCCATGATTCGAGTGGATGGCGACGTGCGACGAATCAACGTCCCCGCCATGCAACACAAAGACGTGCACGACTTGGTCTACGACATCATGAACGATAAGCAGCGCAAAGATTACGAGGAATTTTTGGAATGCGATTTCTCATTCGAAATTCCCGGGCTGGCGCGCTTCCGCGTCAATGCCTTTAATCAAAACCGCGGCTCTGGGGCGGTGTTCCGCACGATTCCATCGATCATCTTGAGTTTAGAAGATCTAAAAGCGCCTAACATCTTCAAGGATATCTCGGACTATCCCCGCGGCGTGGTGCTGGTCACCGGCCCAACTGGCTCGGGCAAGTCAACCACCTTGGCGGCGATGGTTAACCACAAGAATGAAAACGAGTACGGCCATATTCTGACCATCGAAGATCCGATCGAATTTGTGCACCAAAGTAAAAAGTGCCTCATCAACCAACGCGAGGTGCATCGAGATACCTTAGG
>JAYUEZ010000428.1:0-3861 GCA_043738965.1 Gammaproteobacteria bacterium | reverse complement strand
GCGAGCACCCCGCCGGAGAACGCATTGCGCGTGGTTTCAAAACCCGCGAGCATCAACTGCACGCCATTATGCGCGACCTGGGACGGCGTCAGCGGCGCGCCATTGACCGCGGCGTTAGCGAGCAACGTGAACGGATCAGAAAATGGGCAGCCGCGGCGCTCGGACGAGCGGCGCATGCTGTAGTCATACATGAGGCGAAAGCCGCGACTCACGGTTTCGGCCGCGGTGCCTTGTTGGTATTCCGGATCGGTGCCGCCGATCGCCATCTTGCCCCAGCCCAGCATTTCTTCCCAATCTTCGCGGGGCAGTTTCAAGATGTCGCAAATCACCGCCATCGGAATGCGCACGGCCAGATCGCTGACCAGATCGATTTCACCGTGAGCCGGAAGCTGGTCGAAAATTTCGCTGATTAATTCCTTGGTCCGCGGTTCGCCATCGGTGAGCGCCTTGGGCAGGAACGGCGCCTGCATCACTTTACGAAAATCGGCGTGGCGGGGTGGATCGATGGTCAACACATTTTCGCCGACGCCCATTGCCTCCCCGGCAATTTCCGCCATCTCATGATCGATCACCGGCATGACGCCTTCGCGTTCGGAGCTGAAGCGTTCTGGTTCGTTCAAGATCCGCTTGATATCGGCGTGGCGAAACACCGACCAATAGCCACGCTCATCCGGACTTTGCGTCCAGTGCACGGGGTCCTCCGCGCGCATCCGGTCGAACAGGCGATAGTATTCGCTGGTCGCGAAGAAAGTGGGGTCGTTTAGTTTTTGATCGACGTTCACGAGCAACTCCTTTTCCAATATTCATCCATCGCTTCGTTGGTACCCGAAGGCGGTTACGTTGTTCGCGAAACCGGAGGAATCAGGCTGCGCGGCGGCGAGCGAAACTCAAACCACCGAGTGCTGAACCGAGCAACCACACCGCCGCCGGGAGGGGGACGGCCAGCGCACTGCTGAAGACCGCCGCTATCCCCTGATGCTGCAGCGAGGTCGGATGAATCCCATCCCAGAACAGAAACTGGTCAGGAGTGGCGCAACCAAGCCCGCTGTTCTGCTGCGTACACGCCGCTGTGACATTGGTCAGGCCGAACGTCCCGGGATGATCATGTTCGTTGTTAACGATACTGAAGATATCGACAGCCGTGATCCCGACATGGAGGCTCGACGCCAGCTGCGGTAATTGCTGCGCGAGGCTCACGTCAAACTGGCTGGTCAACGTCGCTCCGGTCGACCCCAACCCGAAGCTTAGCGCCTCCGGTGTCAAGCCGACATTGGCCACATTCGGAACTAAAAAATGTTGGGCGCCGGCATTGGCGAGCGCCGTGATAATGTTATGCAGGTTGGTCACGCCGCCGGCGACGATTTGGCCCGCCGCCGCGAGCTGCGTCGCATTCGGATTGGCACCCGCGGCGAATTCCGCCGCACGGACATCGTTGCCGCCACCCCACACGACATACAACGCCGTGGACGGCAGGTGGCCGCCATTCAAGGCCAGTGCCGCATCCGCTTGTTGCGTCAGCGTCGGGATACCACTCGCGGGCACACCGGCCAACGGTCCAGTCGTGGCCCCACCGAACGCGAAATTAGTCCCACCCGCCAGCGAGGCGGACACCGTGCCGCCCGTTAAAGCTTGGTCGATAAAATTTACCCACACCGGTCCGTTCGAAAACGTGCCCGAGGCGTACGGGGCGCTCGGTACCAAACTCGTGAACGGTGGCGTCGTCACCGTATGGCCGCCCAGCGCCAAGAAATCGTTGCCATTGTCCGAGAGGCTGTCGCCGAACACGAACAGCTGGCTGAAGGCGGGTGCAGCTTGCGCTTGCGCGGCGCTGAACAACGCCACAAAAGCAAGAGTCTGAAAGGTTTTCATAGTTTGCTACTCCTTAGTGCTCTGGATGTCATCGATGCGTGCCACATTGTGACCGGATAATCATCGTTCAGATACACCGGCGCCGAAGTTTCCCTTCAAAAGATGGCGTGCCGTACGTATGACACAAGCAGCGAGCATCGACCCCGGGATATTTTTAAGTTTGACCTTGCAATGGCTCTAAATGGGCGTCCGAAATCGTCAGCTGGTCGGGCATTTCATGCTCGAGAGGAAGCGAGTCGATGGCGTTGGCCTGACCTATGACCGCGTGCGCCAGGCCGGCTTTCACATTCCCAACGAACTCGGCCGGCACACTGACGGCGCGCTATCGTTTTATGCCCAGACACCGTCGGGGTTCGACTTTGAAATTGGTGCGGAGAGTTATCTAATTAGCGATGATTGGATTGTCTCCAAGCTCGACGCGTACGGAATCTGGGGTCACACTCACCACCCGGCTCCGCCAGCGGTCTAACTGAAGCACTGGAGCCCGAAGTTCCCAGCTGGAGCTGAACCATGGCGCTGACGATTTGCCCGACCGACGCAACGCTGGGTGCCACGATCACCGGCGTGGATCTGGCCACGCTGACCGACGACAACTGGCGCGCGATCGAGTCCGCTTTCCACGAACACGCAGTACTGTTCTTTCCCCGCCAGCACCTGAGCGCCGACGCGCAACTCGCCTTTGCAATGCGCTTCGGCGACATCGAAATTCTGGTAGAAGGTCTCAAGACCGTCCCCATCGCCAACACGTCGGTGGACGGTCGGCTATTGGATGAGACTTCTCATCGCATGCAGCTTTTGCGCGGCAACGAAGGCTGGCACACCGATAGTTCGTACGTGCCCCTGGCGGCGAAGGCGTCGGTCTTGTCGGCCCACGTCCTGCCCTCCGCGGGTGCCCACACCGAATGGGCCGATGCACGCGCGGCCTACGACGCCCTCGACGGCGCGACCAAGGCGCGCATTGCAAACCTCTCCGCCTATCACTCGTATTTTTATTCGCAAGCCAAAATCGGCCACAAAGTCGCGGTGGGTGCTGGCTATGGATTCTTCGAAGGCGAACCGCCGCTACGCCCGCTGATTAAGACGCATCCCGTGACCGGTCGTCCGGCGTTGTACATCGGCCGCCACGCAGCCAGCATCCCCGGCCTCGAACCCCCCGAAGCCCGGGCGCTGCTCGACGAGTTGCTGGCATTCACCTGCCAACCGCCGCGCGTATACACCCATCGCTGGCAAGCAGGCGACGTGGCGGTATGGGACAACCGCTGCGTTCTGCATCGTGCCCGGCCCTACAACTACCGCGAGGAGCGCGTAATGATGCATACCCGGATCAAGGGCGACCCGGCGACGGAAACGGCGATCAACGCGTAACCCGGTTCGACGTGAAGGGTATCGTGCATCGAATCTCGCTTTGAGAGGATGGCCTCGAGATCAAGCCATCACGTTCGACGAGCGAGGTAGGGCGGAAAAGCGCAGCGCCTTCCGCCATAAGCTGCAATCTATTTTGGTCGCGTCATGTCCATGCGCGATTGACCGCCGGATTGGCGGAAGGCGCTGCGCTTTTCCGCCCTACGAGCTGATGTTCCCAGATTGCTGACGTTCAAATGTCGAAAAGCTGACCTTGAAATATTTGCATTGAGGTCGTATCGGGTGTGCCAATCGGAACGCTTTACCAAGGGCCAGCGACGCGATTGTCGGTGTCGCAGTCAGCTGCTTGGTGTCTTTGTCGATGGCGACTATGCTATCGATCCATTGCGAGCTTTGAGATCGAGGTAAGGCATGGCTGAGCTATTGCAGGTGCATGATCGCCTGATGATTCTCGAGACCTTGAATCGATATGCCTGGGGTTACGACAGTCGTGACCTTGAATTTCTGGGTAGCACCTTTGCAGATAGCGGCGTTTTTGCCATTGAACTCGCCGGCACCGACGGCTGGGGGCCTTATACGGGGCGCCGGCAGATCGTCGAGTGGCTCGCGGGCGTCATGGCGCAGCAGACG
>JAYUEZ010000427.1:0-10224 GCA_043738965.1 Gammaproteobacteria bacterium | reverse complement strand
CCCATATGGCGGCGGTGTCATTGTCGTTATTCATAAAGAACCCGATATCGATCGCCGATATGCATACCGAAAAGAAGATCAAAACCTCCGGTGGCATGCTGGTTCTAGGCCGTAAACCAGCGATACCGATAATGGCATACGGCAGAATTGACAAAGCGATAACGAAGATCCAGAGGCCCAAGAAATTGCCCAAGCTGTTATGTGTCCAACTTTCCAGCAGAGATCTCCACCCGCTCGCCTGAGATCCGACAAAAACCACTACGTGTGTGATTAATCCGACTATCAAAGCCGAAATCAATGCTCGCTTTTCTGTACGGAACTCTTCCATTACCGCCTAACGCTGGTGGTGAGCCGCGCGGGCCACAAGCACCAAATAAAAATGCCGGCCTATCACCGCGTCGGCTCGACCGCCTTGTTATGCGGCGCGTCGACGTACTGTTGAAAACGATAGATGGTTGCACCGAAGAAGCGTGGTTTCTGTTGAAGGAGCCTGACTCGATGCCCTTCTCGATACACCACCGACGAACCTATACGCGACCTAACTTTTACGCCGTTGTCTAATTCGACAACGAGAAACAATTCTTCGGAAGTATCTGATGGAAGCCCAATAAGCTGAGACACAACTCCTTCAATTTCCTGAGTTGGACCAGATGCTGGGGATATCGCCCAACCGAAAAGCAGCGACAAAAATAGCAGGGCTACACCGATAATAATGTTCGTTCGGCGCTCACTTCGAGCAAACTCATCTACTGCTTTGTTGATACCGCTCATTTTGGTGACGCATAACGCTTCGCATGAGCTGCGCCGGCCACGAACACAACCGCGTAGCGCCAGGAAGCACGCCCCGGCGTCAGCTCGATGCGATTGTTAGCTGTCCATGTCGGGATTGTCATTTGGCAACCCAGCTAACCCTTCGTCATATTCGCTTTGGACCCAAGCAACAAACTGTTTAGCCAAATCGCAGTCATGGTTTACTCTCGCACCTCTGCCGCCGAAGAGAGGGGCGAACTCGGAAGGCGCCGATTCGGCATTCTTACCTCGATACCAAAAGCGTTGTCCGACGAACACCCGCGCGTACCTCGTGTCTTGCGTCTTGAGCCGCTCGTCCAAGTGAAATCGATTGCGATGCTGAATCCAGGTGCCATCAGGCGCTTTGCTGTAGAAGTTGTCACCGCATCTTTCCTTCCATCCTCCTCGTAAATTGGGCTTCTTCGCAGCGAATCGTGAGTCAAGGAAATAATCATCTAGACTCATGACTTCCGCTACCTCCATAGCGTAAACCATCCTATAGCCCCTAGCTTTCGTCAAAAACCCAGCAATCCAATCTCCGGCTCGGAGTCGCGTGCCTTGATGGTTTGGTGTGCACACGGCTAACGTACAACATCCCCAAAATGGGTTCGGAGCTAGGCCAGTGTCCTCACGAATCACATATGTGCACAGCGTATTCATGGACAGCTAACTAGAAATAGTTTTCCGAAAAGACGGAATTGCTTTTCATCATTTAGGACAGAATAATCACCCTGTCGATTTGATTCAAACGGTGGCGGGCGGTGTTACGTAGCTCAAGGTACTAAATCGAAAGGATCAGACCTATAGCGCGGCGAGTTCGATTTTGATATCTCGAATATATTCCCTCGGCACTATCTCAAAGGGGTTGGTTTGCGCCGGTGATTCGCGGCAACTTTTCAAGTTTGTACCGTGATTGATGTCGACACAGAATCCCCCGCCATTGCGCGCTTCAGGCCATTCGATCATCGCGCCTGATTTGCCGTGCCACGGCCAGAGGAGGTAACGCTCTAAACTTACGTCCACTAATTCAATGCGTGATTTGTGTAGCGCCGTTAAGTCTGTTCGCCGAGCCACGATAGCGCGCCAGAATCATCATCGGGGGTCCCTGTGGTTGGGTTGGGTCGAGCGGCTCGGCATGTAAGATTTCGAGATCGGAAGTGACGCGGTCGTGCGGATAAAAAAGAGGATAGTCGATGGCAGGGAAAGCCGTTCCCCGCAACATCAGCACATAAGGACATTCCGCGAGCACCGCACGGAGCGTTGGCAGCGTGACCCGAATTCCCGGCGGACGCCGACTTTTTCGTCGCGCTTGGAGCATCACCACCTCTGGCATGATCGAAGTCACGCAGGCTTGCGGTGGCACGTACTCATCGAGCTTTGCCATCGCATCGAGTACCCGCACCGCCACCTCGGTCATTCGGCGCGCTTCGCTTTGGCTGTCGTATCGATACCATTGACTGATGCGCGTGAATTCCCGGTCCTGCGCGGTATCGGCATGCGCAATCTGAAGCACGATGAGCAGGGTGCTTGGCAGCACAATGCAAATCAAAACCGCGGCCGTGGCGGCCGCGGCGAGTGGTGCTACACGGCGCTGGCCGCAGTGCTCGAGCAAAAGCGCCGCACCCCAGCAGGCATAGGCCGCGAAGAATGGCAGAACTATCAGCAGGAAGCGCGCGAAGTCATTCGGGTAAGGCCACAACAGCATGACGAACAGATACAGCGCCAAGTACAACGCATCGACGGCGCCAGTGCGTAAGCGCGCCACCCAGGCGATGAGGGCAAGCGCCGTAAGTGCGCTCACAACCGCCGCGCTATACGCGCTGCCGAGGAGGTCAAAACAACGCACGCCGTGATACGCAAGCGCCCGCACGTTGATCGGGAGCTGTTCGATAATACCGTGCACGGCCGAAACGAATCCGTCGTCGAGCAATGATCCGACGTAGCCGCCGCTCCAGCCGAAACGCCACTTACATGCCGCCCAAATGAGCGGAGGTAACGTTGCGAGCACCACCACCGGGTAGGCCTTACGCGCCCCGGTTTGCCACCACCAATTGCCGAGGAAGGCCGCCACGGCGAATAGCCCCACCGTGCGCGTGACGGCCGCAAGGCCGAGTAGTCCCGCCGCTATATACCAGTGTCGACGCTCGATCTTGGCTGACGCGATCAGTGCCAAGGCACTCATCGATAAGGCGAGATACAAGGGCTCGCTGAATAAGCCCATGACGGTGAAAAGCGCGATGGGAGTCAAGCTCAGCGTCACTGCGGCCGCGGCCGCGGCCGGCGGGCCGCCGCCCGCGCGACGAACCCACGCCCAAGTCGCAGTGACGGCAATCGCCAAACACAATGCGTCGAATAGATAATCCAGGTGCGGCGTCGCACTGCCACCACCGACCAGCGCCAGACTAAGCGGATACAACGGCGGAAATGGATAATGAGCAAACAAGAATTCGCCGAAGCCAAAGTGGTGGCTGCGATAGAGCGATAGCATGTCAGCCATCAATAGATAGATCGCACCATCCGAATTGATGCCCGCGAAACTCGACTTGTTACAGCACCCGATGAATACCGCAAAAGCCAGCGCGCCGGCCAGCGCAGCCGGCAGCCAACGCGTCGAGAATAAGAGGTGACGCATCACGAAAATTTGTGTGAGTCTTTCAGTGCAAAAAAATTTGCCCTGAATTTAACGCTGCGCGGGCGGCACGTTCTTAAGCGAATCGGCAAACGTCGCGTGCTGCGCGAGATCGACCGGTCGATGCTTCACCTCGGTGTGTGCCGGATATTGTCCAAGATAGTTCTCGCCTTTTAAGTTTCGCGCGGGTCGAATTGGGCGCGGACTAAAGCCCCCGCCGCAGTTCGGGCACACATTACCTAACAAGGCCTCCGCACATGCCCGACAAAATGTGCACTCGAACGAGCAAATCATCGCCTCCGTCGAGGCAGGCGGGAGTAGCTTGTTGCAGTGTTCGCAAGTTGGCCGGAGTTCAAGCATGTGACCCATCGCTTAATCGAATAAGGCGACGGCCCGCGTCCACCCACCGGACGCGCCTTTGATCTTGCACGGGAAGCAGGCCACTTGAAATCCAAACGGAGGCAGCTGTTCGAGATGCCGCAGTTTTTCCATGTGACAGTATGGCGTATCGATGCCGGCGTAATGACCTTCCCAAATGATTTTGGGATCTTTGGTTTTAAGCCAGCGTTCAAGCGTTTTCGAAAACGGCGCGTCCCAACTCCAGCCGTCGATTCCGGTGACGCGCACGCCGCAACTGGTCAGCCATTGCGTGGCTTCGCGACCGACGCCACAGCCGGAATGAATGTACTGATCGGTGCCGTACATCTCACCCGCGCGGGTGTTCACCAGCACGATATCCATCGGCTGCAGTTCGTACCCAATGCGTTTTAATTCGGTTTCAACATCCGCGCGGGTCGCGACATAACCGTCGTCCAGATGACGCAAGTCGAGTTTCACGCCGGGACGAAAATACCAATCGAGCGGCATCTGATCGATGGTTGGCATGGGGTTGCCGTGGCGATCGCGCGAATTGTAGTGATATGGCGCGTCCATGTGCGTGCCGTTATGCGTGGTGAGCGAAATATGCTCAATCGCCCAGCCTTCGCCGCCGGGCAGATCTTCTTCTTTCAGACCCGGAAAGAGGTCGACCATCAGTTTGGCGTTCTCCTTGCCGGTGACATAGCGAATCGAGGGCCGCATGAACGGCGGATCAACCACGGTATCGTTGTCGAGCGGTTGTGAAATATCGACGATCCTCGAGGGCATTTTCATGGGGAGTGTCCGCAGCTAGAGTCGCGAATCTTTGCCGATTAAAACGGCTTACACAATCTTTATTTTTCGCACCTAATGGCGCGCGGTCCAGCGCGGATTATGACGTTGTCACGTCCGGCAGGGAGCTTGCGACTTGCGCCGTGAGATACGCCAATGCGGCTTCGACCTGATCGATCAGAATCAAGCACAGATCACCTGGCTTCAACGCCGCCAAGGCGGTGTCAATCGCGCGGAATTCGCCTTTAATCTCTTCGATATGCCGCGTGCGCTTGGCGCCCGCCAGGCCGTCACGTAAAAGTTTGATCACTTCACCGTCAGCACGACCCCGTTGGCATTGATCCTCGTACAGAATCACGTGATCAAACGCATCGCCCAGGATCCTGGATTGACCCAGGATGTCTTCATCGCGACGATCGCCGGCGCCCGAGATCACCACGGTGCGGCGCCGCGCCGGTAGCGCCTCGACAGCTTTCACCAGCGCGCCGATGGCGTCGGGATTGTGACCGTAGTCCGCGATTAACGTCGCGCCGCGATAGTCGAAAACATTGAAGCGTCCGGGCGCGGTGGCGACATCGGAATTAAATGAACTTAAGCCCGCCGCGATCAATTGCCAGTCAATCTCAAGCGCCCACGCGGCAGCTACCGCAGCCATGACATTCTCGACTTGAAAACCAAGCGCGCCACCGCGCGTGAGTGGTACACGTGCGAGTGACAGGCGATGTTCAACGCCGCCTTCCATCGCGACCACCGCCTCATTCTCGACAAAGACGATGCGCCTACCGAGTGCTTGATGGGTGGCCATCAATGGCAACGTACGATCCGCGGCAAAAAAGATCACGGCGCCCGGGCAACCCGCCGCCATGCCGGCGGTAATCGAATCAGCGGCGTTTAAAACCGCGTAGCCATCAGGCGCGACGTTTTGCACGATGACGCGTTTCAAGACCGCTAAGTCATCGACATTGGTAATGAAATTGAGACCTAAATGATCGCCTTTGCCGATATTGGTGACCACTGCCACGCGGCAGCGATCGAAACCCAAGCCCTCGCGCAACAGGCCACCGCGCGCGGTCTCCAAGACCGCGGCATCGACGTCCGGATGCGACAGCACGCTGCGCGCGCTGCGCGGCCCACTGCAATCGCCGGTATCAATGCGTTGATCGGCGACGTACACCCCGTCGGTGGTGGTCATGCCGACGCGCAGGCCGCAACCTGTCAACAAATGCGCAATGAGGCGGACGGTGGTGGTTTTACCATTCGTCCCCGTAACGGCGACGACTGGAATGCGCCCGTCTTCGCCCGGACCGAACAGGGTGGAGATGATCGCTTCGCCGACCGGCCGGCTTTTGCCGAAGGCCGGCGCTAAATGCATACGTAAACCGGGTGCGGCGTTAACTTCGACGATGCCACCGCTTTGTGCTTCGAGTGGTTTCAGAACGGATTCGCACACCACGTCGACGCCACACACATCGAGTCCGACAGCTTGCGCGGCTTCAATCGCACGCGCGGCGAGTTCGGGGTGCACATCGTCGGTGACATCGGTGGCGGTGCCACCGGTGCTTAAATTTGAATTGTTACGCAGGATCACGCGCGCGCCGCGTGGCGGGATCGAATCGACGTCGTAGCCCTGATCGGCCAAGCTCGCGCGCGCGATTTCATCCAATTTGATCTTGGTCAGCGAGGTGGCGTGGCCGCTGCCGCGCCGCGGATCGCTATTGACTTCATCGATCAGCTCGCGGACGTTGTGAAGGCCATCGCCGTTGACATGGGGCGGCTCGCGCCGCGCGGCGGCAACCACCGCGTTGCCGACCACGAGCACGCGATAGTCGTGGCCCGGGATAAACCGTTCCACCAACACTTCGTCGCTGCGCTCGCGCGCCGACGCGTACGCCGCGGTGATCTGTTCCGGGGTTTCAATATTGACGGTGACGCCCTTGCCTTGATTACCAAAGCGCGGTTTGACCACCACGCGATCGCCGATCTCTCGCGCGGCAGCCACGGCATCCTCGGCGCTGACTACCGGGCGCCCACCCGGCACCGGAATTCCCGCGGAAGCGAGGATCGATTTGGTCAGTTCTTTGTCTTGGGCCAGGGTCTCGGCAATGACGCTGGTGCGATCGGTGTCCGCCGCTTGAATGCGGCGTTGGCGGGAGCCCCAGCCGAACTGCACGAGGCTGCCCTCGGTTAGCCGGCGGTAGGGAATGCCACGCGCGACGCCAGCGTTCACGATAGCTCCCGTGCTTGGTCCGAGTCGCACCTCTTCATCCAGTTCGCGCAACTGCGTGAGTGCCGCGTGCAACTCAAACGGGCCGTCGTTAGCCGCCGCGACGCAAAGCGCTTGCGCGAGTTCGAGCGCCAGCCGGCCCACGACCTCTTCGCTGTATTCGACGACGATTTGAAAGGTGCCCGGTTCCAGGGTGGGCGAACAACGACTGAAAGTAACGGGACACCCGGCGGTGGCTTGCAGACGTAAGGTGGCGAGTTCGAGGACCTGGGCAAGGCTAACGGGTGAGCCTTTACCGGTCGGCTGCAACACGTCGATTTCCGGGAACCTTGCGCGGAGGCGATCTTCGAAACCCGCGCTGTTGGCGATTGAAATTTCTGCTGCTTGGCAAGTCACCACCGCTTCAAGCGCGGTATGCCGGCACCACAGATTAGGGCCGCGCAAGGCGCGAATACGGTCAACTTCCAAGCGTCATGCTCCCCATCTCGGCCACGGCCACTCGCGACGCTTAAACCTTACCGCGTCGCGGCGAGCTCGCCCGCATAAGTTTCCAATCCGGCGTGAATCAATTCTGGCGGCAGCTCCAAGGCCCATGCGGCAGCGGCCGCCGCGGTGATCGTTTGCACATCGCCGTTCCAATTAAAATCACTCACGGCATCGGCACGCGTGAATTCCGGCAACACCATTTCCTCAGCGCCCCGCGCCAGCACCAGGCGACCATCGCGCACGAAGACCGCACGGCCGCCGCGCGCGCGATGTTCGATGACGGCGGCAGTATGCCCGAGCGCCGCGTACACAATGACTTCGCCGTCGCACAGCGGCAGCATGCGCATTACCCACGGATCGACGCCATTCAAGACGGCGATCCCGGTCGGCAGCACCACGTCGACCTGCGTGCGCAGCACGGCGTAGACCTGATCGGGATTATCGATTGCCTGTTGTGGCAAGGTTGCGTTCGGATCCATATTGGTGACGACCCCGACAGCGCAGCGGTCGTACCCCAGACCTTCGCCGGCAATCGCCCCAGCCCCATTTTCGACCACCGCGATTTCAACCCGGCGATTGGCCAATAAGCATTGCGTCGCTTCCCAGACGGTCTTGGTGCGGCCCGGTAAGCGGCGCTGATCGACGTAGATCCCGTCCGGCGCCGCGCGCCCCACGCGCTTACCGCTCAATTGCAAGAGTCGGCCGAGGAGCGCTGCGGTGGCGCTGGTGCCGCTGGCGCCCGTGATCCCGACCAGCGGGAGCCGACCGGTAGTGCCGGCTGGGAACAAATGGGTCAGGATTGCGTCGCAGATCCGAGGCAAGGCGTCAGGCGACGGCATCACGGCGCTGAGAAAGCTGCCACCCGACGTCAGATCGATGATGCCAGCCGCTTGTTCGGTGATCGAACCATCGATGTGTTGCGCTACGCACGCCACCACCGCGATGTTCAATCCGACCACCCGCGCCGCCAGGGCAGCAGCTTGGACGAAGCTCGGGTGCACGCGGTCGGTGACATCGAGCGCCGCGGCGCGCGACGGGCGCGGCCGCGCGGGCGCGACACCACGCGGCTCTTCAATTGCCCAAATCAGTTTGCCGCCCACCATCAACAGGCGATATTCATGCGCGGCAAGAAAGGGTTCGATGACAGTTTCGCCGTCGCCGAGGGCGTTGAACACGCGCTCAATGACACCGCGATCGCGCGGGTCGACGACGATTTGCGGCACCGCGGTGCCCGCTTTCATGACCACCGCATCACCGTACTCGGCCGCCGCCGCACACGCCGCGTCGACACTGGTGGTGCGTGTGAAGTTGACCAACGGCAGACCACAGCTGCTTAACAGTTCGTGACTGAGTTCACGATCGCGCGCGATGCCGTCGGCGATCGCGCTGGTGCGTTCGGTATCGGTTAAGCGCAGGCACTGTTGGTTAGCGCCATGCCCGAGCTGGAGCAGCTCGCCAGCGCCTAAGCGGCGGCACGGAATGCCACGTTGCTCGGCGGCGGTGATTAAGCCCAGGGTGATGGGACTTAGGCCTAAGGCATCGCGCCGGGTTTTGAGATTTTCGATTGCCGCGGCGACTGCGAAAGGTCGATCTTCAATCGCGGCCATCACGAGGTCACGCGCACTCAGCAACGCAACCTCGGTCAGATGTTCATCAAATGCGCTGATCACGACTGTATACACCGCATGTTTAGAAGTTTCACGGGCTCGTCCAAAGCCGCCCGGGATCCCCGCCAGGTTTTGCAACTCTAGTGTGACATGCTCCAGAATGTGCCCAGACCAGGTACCTTCGTCGAGCCGCCGCAAAAAACCACCGGGTTCGCCGTAGCTGCAACGATGCTCGCTCAAGGAAGGTAAATACGCGCTTAACCGTGCGACGAAGCCGTTCAAGGTGTTCGACGGATAATCTTCAAGCTCGCCGATATCGACCAAGGCTTCGAGTACCGGACGGTAGGTCCAACGGTTAGGACCGCGGAGCGGCGTGATTTGTGTGATCTCGATATGCTTGGCCATCGCAGAGTTTCGGCTTGGAGGTCGCTCCGATCCTACCTGAGCTTGAGCGTCGCGTGATGAGTCCGCGGCGCGGCGGTGGTTTCAGTATGATCCGCGGTCATCGTTCAAGTTGCGCCGTGGTGCTCCGGCTTTTAAATCCGTCCTGTGTCGAACTCAATTGAAAGTGATGCCCGGTTTACCTCACGTGAACGCAAAAGAACCGCCAGCGCTCTTGCCTAACTCCGCGCCCGCGGCCGGCACATTGGAATTAATGCGGCGGCTCGCGCCGAACGAAGTGCTGATCGCCTCCCTTGCGCTCGATCTCGATGACGATCTGCACTATGCGTCGGGCGTGCTCGCGATTACCCCCACGCGGCTACTGGTCCAGAATCCACGCGATCAGCGCTGGTCGGAATACGCTATCAACAGCAACCTTACGCTCGATTACGGCGATCACGCCGGCGTCGCCACCCTCGAACTTCGCGATGCCGATTGCACCCTCTCGCGTTGGCACTTCACGCTCCAGCAGCATCGCGCGGGGCGACGTCTAATCGAAGACTTCAACCGGATCCGCGATGGGCGCTTACGCGACCCGAGTCTTGAAACCACCTGTCCGACTTGCGGCGGACCGCTCGCCGCCGACGGCGACGAATGCCCGACGTGCGTGCGCGAGGTGCATACGCCGCCCTCGACCTGGACTCTATTGCGCCTATGGCGTTTTGCGCGGCCTTATTCACGACAGCTCATCAGCGGATTTTTACTCACCTTGGCGGCCACGGCCGCGACCTTGGTCCCGCCGTATATGACGATGCCGTTGATGGACAAGGTGTTGATCCCGTTTGGTAACGGCGTACCCGTTCGCTTCGATCTGGTTGGCCGGTATCTCGGTGGCTTACTCGGCGCGGCGCTACTGGCATGGGCCTTGGGTTGGGCCCGAACCTACCTCTTGGCGCTGG
>JAYUEZ010000426.1:0-3887 GCA_043738965.1 Gammaproteobacteria bacterium | reverse complement strand
GCAACGTCCCAAATACTGGACCAGGACCCGACATCCGACCAACCTGCATCGAGTGAAACCACCGCCGTACGCTCGGGCGAACTGTGCGCGATGCGCTCCATCACGGCGTAATCGATCGAATCCGACGGACAGGCCGCGAACGCCTCTTTGTTAAGTCGCATGAATTCGCCATCGCGACTGCCGTTGGTCACAGCTTCGCGACAGGCTGCGAGCATCTCAGGTTTGAATTCGTCGATCGCCGCCAGCCACACGCTGGCTTTGAGCAAAAAGATACCGGCGTTCCAACGAAAGGTCCCTTTGGCGACATATTGCCGTGCGGTGGTTAGATCTGGCTTTTCTTTAAACGCACCGATGGCATAAACCTCAGGCTCGCCAGCAGCGCTTGGAATACGCGTACCCAGCTGAATGTAGCCATAGCCAGTTTCCGGGCTGTTCGGCACCACGCCAAAGGTTACTAGTCGGCCCGCATCCGCATGCACGCGGCCAGCGGCGATCGCCGCCTGGAATTTCGTAATGTCTTGAATCAATTGATCCGCTGGCATCATCAACAGCAGCGGATCGTCGCCACCCTCGGTCTGGAGAAGCGCGGCGCAGGTTAGAGCGGGAGCGGTGTTACGACCGATGGGTTCGAGCACGATGCGGGCAAAAGGCAGGCCAATTTGGCGAGCTTGTTCACCGACCAGAAAGCGATGTTCCTCGTTGCAGACCACGAGGGGCGGGGCCACGGACGCTAATAATTTACCTTCGCTGGTAAGGCGCTTCAGGGTTCCCTGCAGCAGGGTGGCGCCGGATTCAATGGCGAGAAATTGCTTGGGATAGTGACCACGTGATAATGGCCATAAACGGGTGCCACCACCACCGGCGAGGACGACTGGGATAATTGAACTCATAAACTCACACGTTGCTTTGCCGTCGATTTTTTCATATCGCTTAGTAGATTAGCCTCGCCTTATAACATGCGATTTAAGCGTTGCATGTGAAACGGCTCCTAGAATGGTGAATCGAATTTCAATTTCCAAACAAGCGCGTCTCCGGCAGCTAAAGCGTTTCGGGGGTATGTCAGTTTTCGAATTTGCCGTCGCAATTTCGTTCGAAGCCTCGTCGTTGGAAGCCCAGTGACAATTCAAAAATCACAAGCATTCTACATAGTTGTGACCGATTTATGAATTGTCACCGTAACATTACACGGCTATATTGCCGAGCGCGAATATTCGTCGCTCCGGTACGCCGCGAGCTTGACCGGTTACAAGGAATTGGCGATACACACACCTTATGCGCACGACCTACACCCAATGGATGAGTAGCTACGGCATTCCGGGACTGGCCGTGTTGGTGCTTATCTATACGCTCGCGCATCACCTAAAAGCTTCGAATTCGACCACCGACATCGCGAGTGCCACCACGCCGACACCCGCCAGCCCGACCGCGCCACCGAGCTCGTTCGGCGCAGATCTCAAGGCGATTCCCACCTGGCATCTCTTCGGCACGCCTGACGCACCAGGTGACACACTGAACCCAAACGCTGCCGGCAAGGACGCAAGTGAGATGACCGACCCTTCCGCCCTGCCTCCCGCTACCGTCGATTTACATTTAAGCGGCATCGCCTATTCAACGCTCCATGAGCGTGCCTATGCGATCATCGGTACCCCCGATGGAGTGCAAAAAGATTATCGCGTCGGGGACACGGTAACCGGCGATGTGACCATCAAAGCCATTCTGCGACGGACGGTGATCATTACCCACGGCGGTCAAGACGAATCCCTGGCACTACCCGAAGAAGGCGGTGTCGGAGCTGCCAATCCACGTCGTTCTGCGCAGCGACCGCCGTTTATGCCGACGTTAAATGCGCCACCGCCGTTTGTGCCGCAGAACCCGGCCGCCCGCCAACCGCCACCGGTCCCGGACCAAACCGCGCCTGAACCGCTTAACCCAGAATAAAGATTTATGACCATCCGTATACCTTCACTCGGTGTCGCTCGACGATGGGTTGGATGCCGCTCTGCGGTTGCTTGTAGCCTCATTGTGCTTAGTGCGCTGCAGCTAACACCGCGCGCACACGGCGCCGAGCATGCAGGGATCGATATCAAGCCAGTCGCAGGGAATAGCAAGGCCGTTACCCTCAACTTGAACAACGCCGATATCCAGGCCTTTATCAGCGCGGTGGCCGATCTTACTGGCAAGAATTTCGTGATCGATCCGCGCGTGAAAGGCCAAGTGACCGTGGTGTCCTCGGCGCCGACCGAGCCCGAGGCGCTCTACGAAGTTTTTCTTTCGGTGCTGAAAGTGAACGGATTCGCCGCGGTGCCGAGCGGTAACGTGATTAAAATCGTGCCCGATCTAAATGCCCGCCAAGAAGGCTCGGGTGATGTGGTTACCGGCGCCGCGCGCCGTTCCGAGCAAATCGTCACCGCGGTGATCCCAACGGTATATGTGAATGCCGCTGAACTCGTCCCAGTGTTGCGCCCGCTGTTGCCGCAAGAAGCACATTTGGCGGCGACGGCGCGCGCCGATGCCTTGGTGGTCGCGGACACCGGGGCGAACGTCAACCGCATCATGCGCATCGTGCGGGATCTGGATCGTGATAACGCTAACGATATCGAAGTGGTGCCGCTGAAGAACGCGGAAGCCATTCCGCTGGTCGCGACATTGCAACAACTTTTGGCCGCTTCGGCCGCCGGACAACCGGGTCAGCAACCGCCGATTGCGGCTGACGAACGTTCGAATTCTGTCCTCATTGGAGGACCGCCGGGTCTCAAACTCCGCTTACGCAATTTGATCCACGAACTGGATAAGCCCGGTTCGAAGATCGCGGAGACTATTGAAGTCATTTATCTCCGCTTTGCATCCGCCAAAGATCTCGTGCCGGTGCTGCAAGCCATCGGCGATCGCGCACAACATCCGGCGTCGAGCGGCAAGGGCAAGGGCGCAGCCACTCCGGTGTTAATTCAGAATGCCGGCGGTAGCGGCGAAGTGTTTCAAGTACAAGCCGATGAGGCGACGAATTCCGTCATCATCCAGGCGCCACCGGACTTGCTGGTTGAACTGAAGCAGGTCATCACCAAACTTGATATCCGACGTGCTCAGGTGCTGGTTGAAGGAATCGTGGCGGAGGTCTCGAACAACAAGGCGGACGAACTCGGCGTGCAATGGCGCACCAATGCGCCTTCCAACGGCGTGTTTGCTGGCACTTTGTTGCCCGGGGTTGCCGCCGGGCCAATCACCAACCCATTCGTTAATAACTCCGTCCCCGGGTTCCTCGAAGGCCTTTCGCTTGGCTATTTCACCGGCGGAGATTTACGCGCCTTGCTGCGCGCATTGAGTAGCGACCAGTTCACCAACGTACTCTCGACCCCAACATTGATGATGCTCGATAACGCCAAGGCTGAAATCGTGGTGGGTCAAAACGTCCCGTTTGTCACCGGACAGTTCACCAGTCCCACCTCTGGACCGACTACTCCATTTCAAACCATCGAACGCCAAGATGTGGGCGTGTTGTTGAAAGTGAAGCCCCAAATCAACGCCGGCGACACGCTTAAGCTCGAACTCGAGCAAGAAGTCTCGAGCGTGAACGCCGCGACCAGCGGCACTAATTTGGTGACGAATAAACGTCAGATCAAGACCACGGTATTGGTGGATGACAAGCAGGTCATCGTCTTGGGCGGACTCATCAGCAATGAGCTGCACCAGAACAAGGGGAAAATCCCACTGCTCGGCGACATTCCACTGCTCGGCCACCTCTTTAGTAACACCAACAGCGATTACACCAAGACCAATTTAATGGTTTTCCTGCGACCAACCATCATTCGCGATCAAGCCACCAATCGCGCGCTCACCGGTGCTCGCTACGACGACATTCGTAAGAAGCAGCAACAACAAGAGGGCGAAAC
>JAYUEZ010000425.1:0-10289 GCA_043738965.1 Gammaproteobacteria bacterium | reverse complement strand
AAAACTCCATTTCGAAAATTGCCTTACCGCGAATGAAAAAGTCGACCTCACCAGAAGCCCTACAAGCGACGATCATCACTTCGGGAGGGGTAAAGCGACCCCTGAAAATTACGCTTTTTCTCGGCGATCGACTTTTTCTACAGCCTCGTTAGATTTCAATTCGGGTCACTGGTAAAGTTCAGACACTGAACTATGGAGATGGCTCATATGACGGCGTCTGCTAAATCTCTCTTAGAAGAAGCATTGCAACTGCCTTCGAACGATCGCGCAGCTTTGGTTGAAGGACTTATTTTCAGTCTCGACCAACCCGACCCGTCGCTTGATGCTCTCTGGCTCAAAGAAGCTGAAGATCGTCTGGCCGCTTACCACTCCGGTGAACTCGGCGCAGTCGATGCCGAGGATGTGTTTCGAGAGCTGGGAAAGAAGGTTTGAAAACAAAGTTCCTACTACCGGCTCGCCGAGAACTGAACGATGCAATTCGCTACTACCGCGCGCAGCAAGTAAAACTTGGGGATGAGTTCCGTGAGGAAGCGTGGGAAACAATTCAGCGCATCATTATATTCCCGCAGGCGTGGCATCCGATGGGCGGGACGATTCGGCGCTGCCAGATGCAGCGCTTTCCTTACGGCGTCATTTACCAGCCATCTGAATCTGAGATTCTCGTCATTTCAGTCGCACACCTCCATCAAGCGCCAGAGCATTGGCGCTCTCGCGTGCAGTGAAATCTAACCATCGGTTCGAGTCGGACGCGGTGACGGTCTGACATCCAAGTTTTAGTTCGGTGGCCCGCGCCGCTCAACCGAGTCGTTAGCCATCACCAAACACGAGGAGGGAGAATCCAATGACTGATGCGGCAGTGGTTACAGTGGTTGTTCATGGTGTCCTCGCTGCGTTACTCGCAGTTGGCGGCGGTTGCTGCCTCTATTGGGGCTACAGGTTGCTCTTCAACCATAAAGCAATGGAAAGTAAAAGCACGTTTGAAACAACTATTGGCCAACACAAAATTGCCTTTACGGCTGAAGCCGCAGGCACGGCTGTTGTGTTTGTCTCGATTGTTTGGGTGGTTGGTTCTATCGTGGCGCTCCCAAGCTTTTCTCAAACAGAGAAAGGCACAACCGTCGCTGCTGCAATCCCATTCCAAGGTTCCACCACCGATCTCGCGGCGGCTCAGCGGAAACTCATTGATGCTATCGGGCCAACATTGACAGTAAGTAGCGCGCCCCTAGTCATCGAAGGCTATGCTGACACAGGGAACGAAGCAACGAATGGGGCTTTGGCTCAACAGCGCGCCGAGGGAGTGAAAAACTACCTCATTCACACATACAAGGTACCTGAAGACAGAATTTCAGTGATGGCGTACGGAGAGAGTGGTTCGCAAACAAGCGCCGGAACAAATTCTGTTGTTATTCGGTCGCGCAAGAATGATGGCTAACCACGCGCTCCACCCGGACGGCTGCTGCGCAGCTGCCGGTGAGCTTGGGCGTTAGGCGTCACAAACCGAGTTTCGTAGTCACTCCTAGATCAGAGAAACATCATGTCCAAGCTTCGCGTAGAGAGTTTCACCATTTCACTAGACGGTTTCGGCGCTGGCCCAGACCAGGAGATAAACAATCCACTGGGCGTTGGCGGCACTTCGCTTCATAGTTGGGCGGTCGCCACTCGAACCTTTCAGCAAAAGCTGTTTGGTAGCGATAGCGGGGAAACGGGCGTCGACGATGAGTTTGTCGCTCGAGGTTTTCAGAACATCGGCGCATGGATCCTCGGCAGAAATATGTTCGGGCCTGTTCGTGGTCCATGGCCAGACGAGAGCTGGCGGGGTTGGTGGGGCGAGAATCCTGTGTATCACGTGCCGGTATTCGTGCTGACCAACCACGTGCGCGCACCACTTGTCATGGATGGGGGCACCACCTTCCACTTTGTGACGGGAGGTACTGCCGTCGCACTTGAACGCGCCCGTGAAGCCGCCGAAGGCAAAGATGTTCGCCTTGGTGGCGGAGTCAATGTCATCCAACAGTATCTTCGCCACCGCCTTATCGATGAGATGCACATAGCCATATCGCCAGTCCTGCTCGGCTCCGGTGAGCGACTCTTCGAAGGTGTAAATCTTCCTGCCTTGGGCTATGCCTGCGTCAAGCACGAAGCCTCGGCACGGGCCACCCATTTGATTCTGTCTCGGCAGTGACCACAGTGACGCCTAACCAATGGAGCGGACGCTTCCGCGCTGCGCGCTTCAGCGCCGCTCATCGGCGCGTTAGGCCTCGCGAACATCACCATTGTTTTGTGCAATGTGCGTCGCTGGCAAGCTAAACTATTGGCGTTCCTTATCAGTATTAGGGGTTACCACCATGTCGTTGCCCATCGAAGCATTGGAAGCAGAGCTGCTCCGTCTGCCGTCTGTAGAGCGTGCTCGACTCCTTGATCGAGTAGTCGCTAGTCTTGACGTAGATACAGCGCGAGACGAGGCCTGGGACAAACTTGCCGCTCTGCGCGACGCAGAAATCGAAAGTTGTGCATCGGTTCCTGTATCTGGTCCAGAAGCAGTTGAAAGAATTCGATCCGAACTTCTTTGAGCTACACCCTTCACCGAGGTGCTGAACTTGACCTCGCAGACGCAATCCGCTTTTATCGCCGAGAAGCCGGTCGAGCAGTAGCTTTAAGGTTTTTGGACGAGTTCGAGCGCGTTTCTAAACTTCTGGTAGAAAACCCTGGGCTCGGCACGCCCACTAGCGAGCAACGGCGCTGGTTCCCGTTGCATGGCTTTCCGTACTCTGTCATCTATCGCTCACTTGAGTCGGGCGTGCGCATATTGGTTGTTCGTCATCAAAACCGCGATCCCGAGCACGGAGATCAGCGGCTTTGAACGCGCAGTATTCGATGCCCAATGCGAGGCCTAACAAGCCAATCGAGCCGACGCGGTGAAGGGCCGACTTCCAAGTTTTAGTTCAGTGGCCCGCGCCGCTCATCGGCGGCGTTGAGGCTAATGGAATGGACCCATCTCCTCTCCGGTATGAAAGTATTCGTAACACCTTCATCTTGGCGCACACGTTGACGCCGTTAAAGTCGGGATGGGTCCATTCCATTAGCCTCGTTAGGCTTCGCTATTGGCTGGCGAGTCAACCCACACACACGATGCAAATCATCCTACGAGCCGGGACTCTATATTTCGCCATTGTTATGGGAGTCGGCTTCGCCCTCGGCGTGATTCGAGTGCCATTGGTCGTTCCCCGAATCGGCGAGCGATGGGCCGAATTGGCAGAAATGCCGTTCATGGCCGTCACCATCTTCTACTCGGCAGGCTACGTCCTTCGACGATTCCCCAAAATAAATGCCCGAGGAAGCTCCCTGATAGTAGGGTTCCTGGCTCTTGGCTTTACTATCTCTGCTGAGGTTGGGATCGCGGTGTCGATCCAGAACCAAAGCCTGGTCGAATACATCGCCAGTCGAGATAAGGTATCTGGAGCGGCCTATCTCGTTTTGCTTATGCTTTTTGCACTAATGCCAAGGCTTCGCGTAAAGAGCAATGAATAGTCCAGAGCTAACTGCAGCGGCTGAGTCCGTAACTCAAGCAAAAGGTGCAGCGAGGCCTAACGCAGTGGACCTGACGCCGGGAGATACACAGCAGTGACGGTGGTAGTCGGCGCAGGTCACCGCGAGCGTTGGGCGTCATCGCCCGCCCCTTCGATGAAGCCTTTTAATTGAGAGAATTCCACGCCATTCATGCCTTGCGGTATATGCCCGTGCGGGGATTGCGGATTTTCGGATCTCCGATCTCCGGCACACGTGTGCGGCGTGGCCGGTGTCGAATGGTGTGGCGCTCGCCGAGGTCCGCGAAGTGCGCGGTCATACGATAGTCGCGATGACGGAGCGTTACGTACACCTTGCCCGGGAAAACCTCCGGTCGGTGGTCGCAGTGCTGGATCGAGTTAGGTCACGTTTTGGTCACGGTGCGCAAGCGAGAAAGTAAGGAGTTCTTGCCCAATGTTGTGATTCGATTGGGGGAGCTGAGTGGGATCGAACCCCTGACCTCTGCATTGCGAACGCAGGTAACCGCAGCGTCGGGTGCGGAAAAAGTCGATTGGCGCGGCCCGCTTCGTCGATTGCCTCCAACGGGGAGCGTTGAATTCTCCCGCGCAGGTGTATCCGCGGCCCCACTCGCTTACACTGCGCCCCCCGCCCAGTTTCAGGTCCACTAATGTCCGATACGCCACAGCTATTTGCCGAATTTGGTTTGCCCCAAACCTTACTCACCACGCTCGATGAACTCGGCTACGAAACGCCAACGCCGATTCAAGCTGGCGCCATTCCGGTCTTGCTTGAAGGCCATGATTTGATTGGGCAGGCGCAAACCGGCACCGGTAAAACCGCTGCTTTCGCGCTACCGCTGTTGGCGAAGCTCGACTTCAAGCAGCGCGAACCCCAAATTCTGGTGCTGACGCCGACCCGCGAATTGGCGATTCAAGTCGCCGAAGCCTTTCAGACTTACGCCCGTCACATCCCCGGTTTTCACGTGCTACCGATCTACGGCGGCCAGAGCATGGGGCTGCAATTGCGCAGTCTGCAGCGCACGGTACACGTGATCGTCGGCACACCAGGCCGGGTGATGGACCATCTGCGCCGCGAAAGCCTGACGCTCGGCAAGCTCAAGGGGCTGGTGCTCGATGAGGCGGACGAGATGCTGCGCATGGGCTTTCTTGAAGAGGTGACGTGGATCCTTGAGCACACGCCAAGCACGCGCCAGACCGCGTTGTTCTCGGCGACGATGCCGGAGCCGATCCGGATCGTCGCCCACACCCACCTTCGGAATCCGCGTGAAGTCCGGATCAAAAACAAGACCACCACAGTGGAAGCGATCCGCCAACGTTACTGGCAGGTGAGCGGTCTGCATAAACTTGACGCGTTGACACGCATCCTCGAAGTCGAGGATATCGACGCGGTGCTGATCTTTGTCCGCACCAAGACCGCGACGGTGGAACTTGCCGAAAAACTGGAAGCGCGCGGCTATGCCTGCGCGGCATTGAACGGAGATTTGAATCAAGCGCAACGCGAGAAGACGGTCGAGCAATTGAAAAACAAGCAGCTCGATATCGTGATCGCGACTGATGTTGCGGCGCGTGGCCTCGATGTGCCACGAATTAGCCATGTTGTTAACTACGACATCCCGTACGACATCGAAGGCTATGTGCATCGCATCGGCCGTACCGGTCGCGCCGGCCGTACGGGCGAAGCCATTCTGTTCGTCGCGCCGCGCGAAATCCGCATGCTGCGCGCGATCGAACGCGCGACCAAACAACCCATCGAACCGATGCGCGCACCGAGCTATGAGGCCATCGTCGAACGGCGCGTCGCGCAGTTTAAAAAAGCTGTGCTTGATACGTTGGCGAGCGAAGATCTCGAGTTTTTCGGCACGCTAGTCGACGAGCTCGCGCATGAACGCGGAGTCGAGGCACGCGATATTGCCGCTGGTCTGGCCTTCATGGTGCAACGCGAGCGGCCGCTGCAATTAGGCGATAAAGCCGCGCCGCGGCCGCCAGCTAACGAGGCACGCGAACCGCGTCCTCCACGTGATAGTCGTGAGCGTTCGCGCGATTCGCGATCCGTACCGCCGCCGTATGAAACAAGCGCTTCCCCGCCGCGCCGCGAAGCGCGGACCGACACGGCTTCCCGCCCGCGATTTGTTCCTAACACCGAAGCGACCGCGCGCGATGTTAGTGCGGCGCCAGCGCGGCGTTTTGAAGCGCGCCCTGAACCGCTTCCCGCGCCAACGCCAGAGGCCGTCGTGCCCGCGGAAACCATTGCGATCGATCGGCGGCCGACGCCGTTGAAGGATTTTCCGGATATCGAGATGTTGCGCTACCGGATCGACGTGGGGCACGCCCAAGGCGCGACGCCGGGACACATTGTTGGCGCGATCGCGAATGAGGCGGGAATCGAGAGTCGCTATATCGGGCGCATCGATATTTACGATGCGTTCAGCACCGTCGACCTGCCAGCCGGCATGCCGCCCGAAATTCTGCATCACTTACGACGCGTCCGCCTCGGCAAGTTCAAGTTTAATCTCTCGCCGCTAACTGAACCGCAAAACCGGAGCCTCGCCGCGTTGAGCGAGGAAGGCGCGAAGCAGCGCGAGGGCACGGAGAAAGTTCGGCGCAAACATCATTCGGGTCCAAGTAAGCGACGCTGATCTCGATTTGCGTAACCAAGGTTTGCCATGGCCAATTGGTTTAAAGATGAAATAGAACATCTCGGCGAGCGGCTCGATCGCACCATCTTGCTCGCGGGTAAGCAGGCTGAGGACAAGATCAGCCTGATGTCGGAAGAATTGCATACTCAGCGTAAATTCACGGCCGAGGACGTCGAACGCCTGATTGATTACGCCGCGGACCGCTTCGGTAACACCATTGATACCCGTATCGAGAAATTGCGTCACGAGACTTCAACGCTCATCACCCAGAAAATCGAACATGTTCGCGCCGAATTATCCGCCGCGGCGACCGAACAAAAACGCGTCGCGCTACGTAACGCCGCGCTCGCGGTGGCGGCTTCAATTGCGGTTGGTCTCGTGTCGCTGGTCTATCGCAAATACGGCCACGGCGAAATTGAATTGGTGGATGTCTTCCGCTCACTACTGCTCGCGCTGTCAGTCGGCTATGGACTATGGCTCGCGGTTCGCGCATTCAGCAATTACCTCGTGACGTCGCGCTTTCGGCGGAATGCCGTGATCGTTAGCCTGCGTTACTTCGAGGTGTTGCGGCCCAAGGGCGCGATCGGACACTTGGGCGTATTCGTCGCGCTGCTCGTGGTGTGGGTGTTCATCAGCTTCGGCACTGAACTCAAAACGCTCATTTCGCATTACCTTTGAGATTGGTTTCTCCGTGATTCCTCGTTCAACCACCGCGGCGAAGTTGCCGCGCGCCGTGTGGGCGCTGGGCTTTGTCTCGTTATTGATGGATGCGTCGTCCGAACTCGTGCATAGCTTGTTGCCGCTGTATATGGCCGCCGGACTCGGCGCCACGATGGTGACGATTGGGGTGGTGGAAGGCATGGCCGAGGCGGTCGCGCAGATCGTCAAAGTGTTTTCCGGGACACTCAGCGACTATTTCGGCAAGCGCAAAGGGTTGACGGTGGCGGGCTACGCCCTCGCCGCGCTGTCGAAGCCGATGTTTCCGTTGGCGACGAGCGTCGCGTGGGTGTTCACCGCGCGTGTACTCGATCGGATCGGCAAGGGGATCCGCGGCGCGCCGCGCGACGCGTTGATCGCCGATGTCACCCCGTCCGAGCTACGCGGCGCGGCATATGGCCTGCGCCAGGCGCTCGATTCGGTCGGGGCGTTTATCGGTCCGATGCTCGCGATTGCCTTGATGCTGGCGTTCCATAACGACTTCAAAGTCGCGCTGTGGGTGGCGGTGGTCCCCGCGCTCGCCGCTGTCTTGGTCGCGATCCTCGCCGTTGACGAGCCCACCGCGAGTTCACAACCGAGCGGCCGGGCGCCGCTATCATTGGCGGATACCTCGCGCCTCGGACGCGGGTATTGGGGTGTGGTGATCCTTGGCCTGGTATTCACACTGGCGCGCTTCAGCGAAGCTTTTCTCGTCTTGCGCGCACGAGATCTCGGGCTTGGTCTCGACTTCGCGCCGCTGGTATTGCTGGTGATGAGTGTGGTCTATGCCGCACTCGCGTATCCCGCCGGGATCGCCGCCGATCGCATCAGTGCGCGAGTTTTGCTGGTGCTGGGTCTGCTGGTGTTGGTTGCCGCTGATCTGGTATTCGCCGGCGCGCACACGACAGTCGGTCTATTGTCCGGCGCCGGCTTGTGGGGTACTCAACTCGCGCTCACGCAAGGCTTACTCAGCAAACTCATCGCCGATACCGCGCCCGTTGATCTGCGAGGGACCGCCTTCGGGATCTTCAATTTGGTCAGTGGGGTGGCCTTGCTCGCCGCGAGTGTGATCGCTGGTTACTTGTGGGATGCCTACGGCGCCGCGGCAACGTTCGAGGCTGGGGCAGTGTTCGCTGGCGTCGCCGCGCTCGGGGTGTTGTTGCATGCTTCACTGCGGGCTACCACTCGCGATTAGTTCGACCCATTCGCGTGGCTGCACAGCCTGCGCGAATCCGCGCGTAATGCTCGAAGAACAATTCTTTATCATGGTGGCAACAGACCGGCACGCTCGTGTTGACTGGGGATTCCGCCTATTTTCGCGACAATGTCCGGAAAAGTATCCGCCCAACCTAGTATTGGCCTATGACCCCGCCGGAATCATGCGCGGTTATGAGTGGATTCGGTATATGATGGCAACCGAGAAAGCAGACTTCTTCACCTCGCATGATCCGGATGCGTGGAAGACCATGAAGCACGCGCCGGACTTCTACGAATAGCCGACTCGGCATAGAGCAAAATCACATCGGGGCGCGTAAGACGCCCCGATGTCGTTTTAACCCACGACTGATTCTTTTGAACTCCGGCTTGTGTCAGGCCGATGACCGAACCCCTCGTCGAGATTACCCACCTTTCTAAACATTACGGGACGCGCCGCGCCATCCATGATGTGTCGTTGCGCCTGGATACTGGCGAAGTGCTGGGGCTGTTGGGTCCTAACGGTTCAGGTAAAAGCACCATTCTGCGCATCCTGACGGTATCCCAGAAGCCTGCGCTCTGGTGATCGAGGCCGGTCCGCAAACGACCTATTTGCCCGGCGAGAGCGCGGCGCTGGGCGCCTATTTGACGCACGGCGGTAGCGCGCTACTGATGTTCGATTTGGGTTATGAACTAGAGCCAGGTCTCGCGGCCGTGTTGCGGAAACTTAGTGTACGACTGCCGGGGCAGGTCGTGATTGACGATAAAAGTCATTACGGCGCCGATACTGAAATGGTCGCCGTTACCGCCTACGATCCGCATCCAATCACGCGCAATATTTCATATACGTTCTATCCTGGGGCACGGCCGATCGTCCGCGAACCGACCAGCGCTGGCGTGGTCAGTGCGGTGTCTATTTAGTGTCCGGCTTCGTGGGGGGAGTGGGACGCGGTCGTTCTGGCCTTAATTCCGCCATCCAAAGGTGCTCCGCGTGGCTGAAAATTTTTCCTGGCAACGCGCGAACACGCGCGTGCCTGCTTATCAAGTTCCTGAAACCGCGCTACAGTCGGCGCGCTGTTTCTAGCCACGGTCGGCTCGCACCGGTCGTCGATAATTGATAATTGAGATAACGGGGAGGAGGTTCCCAATGCGAAGAAATATCGAATTCAATGCGGACGGGGTGAAATTACGCGGCTGGTTTTATAAACCCAAAGAGGGCAAGGGGCCGTTCCCGACCATTATTCTGGCCCATGGGTTCTCGGGCGTGAAAGAGATGTCGCTCGACGATTATGCGGAAGTGTTTGTCGCGGCGGGCATGTGTGCGCTGGTGTATGACAATCGTTGCTTGGGTGCGAGCGATGGCAAGCCACGCGGTGAAATTGACCCGACATGGCAACGTCGCGACTATCGCACGGCCATCACGTATGCGCAGACCTTGCGTGACGTCGATAAGAACCGAATCGGGATCTGGGGTACGAGTTACACGGGCGGAACGGTGTGTGCCGTGGCGGCGATCGATCGCCGCGTGAAGGCCGTGGTTAGCCAGGTGCCGTTCATGATCGGGCACAAGAATTTCCAGCAGTTCTTACCAATCGATGGCGTTGTTCCCTTCCAACAAATGCTGGACGAAGATCGGCTGCGGCGCGTGCGCGGGGAAAAATCCAAGGTCATGAAAATCTGCACGCTGGATCCGACAGAACCGCATGTTTTCCCAGGCGAGAAGACTTACAACTACATCCAGCACTATGTGAAAAAGGACCCCAAGTGCACGTGGAAGAATCAAGTCACCTTGCGCTCGATCGAATACATGCAGGAATACGATGTCAGTAGTTTCATGGAGCGGATCAGTCCAACGCCGTTGCTGATGATCGTCGCGGAGTGGGATACCACCACTCCAGCCGATATCGCGTTGGAGTGTTATGCCAAGGTGCCGGGGCCGAAAAAATTGCTGGTGGTTAAATCCGATCACTACGCGGCATACATCGAGAAATTCGCCGAGACCAGCGTTGCCGCACGCGACTTTTTCGTCGAGAACTTGGTCTGACGATACGGGGGCGGAATTGATTCCGTCCCCGCGTCCTCATTGTTAGGCCTGTGCACTCGGCCGCGCGGCAACCGCTTGATACCAGCGTAGAGTGTGCGTGTTCGTGGCCGGGATCGACACCTCAATCCACTTGTGGAAATCGACTGCGCACAGCGTGGTGATATCGGCCATCGT